>JALSLF010000546.1 GCA_026988445.1 Bacteroidales bacterium | reverse complement strand
CCCTTTTTAGTACTTTCCCCTTTATAATGAATAATTGTAGTTTTCGGGAAATAATAATTTTTATATCCGGCTTTAATTATACGATAGGATAAATCAATGTCTTCGCCATACATAAAAAAAGATTCATCTAAAAAGCCCGTTTTTTGAAGCGTTTTCATACGCAAAAACATATATGCCCCCGAAAGCACTTCAACTTCTGCTATCTTATGTTCATCAAGGTACTTTAACTGATATTTCCCAAAAACTTTTGACTTTGGGAATAAAGCCGAAAAACCGAATATTTTATAAAAAGAATTTAAGGGAGTTGGTAATGAACGTTTTGATTCCGGCAAGAACTTTGCATTTCCATCAAGCATACGTACACCTAATGCTCCTGCATCAGGATGTTTGTCCATAAAATCAATACAAAGTTTGAAGCTATTTTCGGCAACTATAGTATCGGGGTTTAACAGCAAGGCATATTTGCTATTTGAAAGCCTTAATGCCTGATTACATGCCTTTGCAAAGCCAAGATTTTTTTTATTAACAATTAAATGCACATCGGGAAAGGATTCCCTAATCATAGCCACGGAACCATCAATTGAGTGATTATCAACAACAAATACTTCTATCTCTATACCTTCCGCTGCTTTTTGTACAGAATACAAGCACTGTTTAAGATGGTTTTTTACATTGTAATTTACTATAATAACCGATAATGTCACAAAATAAACATTTAACTTATATTTAAAATTTCTCTTAAAATAGGCTTTAAACCACTAAAAAAGAATTCAACGGCAATAACCATAACAATAAGCCCCATTAGCCGCATCATAACTTTGTTGCCGGTTTCGCCCAAAAAATCAATTATTTTAGAAGAAAAATACAGAATCAAGTAAGTTACCATCATAATGGCAAAAATAGAAGCCAACAAAATAATTTTAAGTGTATATGTATTAGCGTCTTCCATAAGAACGATTGCATTGGTAATGGCGCCGGGGCCACAAATCATCGGAATGGCTAAGGGAGTTATTGAAATATCATCTACATAGCTTTTAATATCACTTTCATCAATTTTTGTTTTTCCTAAGCGAGCCTGCAACATATCATAACCCACAAAAAAGAAAATTATTCCACCAACAATCCTAAAACTATCTACCGATATACCAAAAAAATTAAATAAGACCTGCCCTGAAAAAGCGAATGCCAATAATGTGAAAAAAGCAATAATAACCGCACGTAAAGCAGTTTTATTTCTTTGCTTTACGGTTAATGAGGAAGTCATTGTCATAAAAACGGGCATCACTCCCAAAGGATTTATCAGGGTAAAAAACGAAGTAAAAAATAAAATAGCCGTTGTAAAATTCTCAGTCATAACAAAATGAGATTTTTAAATTTGTTAATAAAAAAAACAGCATTTAGCTGTTTTAATTTTATGGAATCCGAACAACACGAAAACCATAGTTATAGTTTGTATAATGTGGATAAGGTCCGTCGCGTGAAGTAACTCTTGCCATATCGTCAACATAATACCATGAACCGCCTCTGATAACACGAAAAACGCCTCTGTCGGGTCCTTTTGGGTCTTTTTTTGTTGCTGCGGGATAGCGGGCATAGCGATCATAGCACCATTCCCAAGCATTTCCACTCATATCATAAATACCCAATTCATTAGGTTTTAACAAACCTACCGGCTGAGGACCTTTTTCATAGGTGGTTTCATCATACCAGGCTACTTTATTAATATTATTTGAGCCACTATATTTATAATTGCGCGATTTTTGTCCTCCACGTGCAGCATATTCCCATTGTGCCTCCGTGGGCAGCGTATATTTTTTTCCTGTTTTTTGAGATATCCATTTACAATAAGCCATTGCATCGTTCCAGCTTACGTGTAAAATCGGATAATTGGGTTTCCAAACCCATTTACGCGAATAAGGATGCTCTTCATACCATTCGGCTTTGGGCATGGGTGGCATTTTTTTTCCGGTTGCTTTGCAAAAGACTTGATACTCCTTAACGGTAACTTCATATTTTCCAATGTAAAAATCGCTAAGTATTACAGTGTGTACCGGTTTTTCATCTGCACTACCATTATTGTTTCCCATTTGGAAGGCACCGCCTTTAACAAATACAAGTTCGGGCAATATTTGTGCTGAGATATATTGAAAAGAAGAAGTAATTATAAATAAAAAAGTAAATATTCTAAGTTTTAATATCATTTTTTATAATATAGATGAATGAACTTTATTTGTTTTTTACGATACGAAATCCGTGATTAAAGCTTGTGAATCCGGGACGCGGACCATCTCTATCAGCATTTCGGGCAAGTTGGTCGCGATAATGCCATGAGCCTCCACGTGTAACTCTGTAAATTCTTGAGCCGGGACCTTTGGGGTTATCTTTTGGGCTGTTTGCATAATAATTAGCCGAATAAAAATCCCAACACCATTCCCAAACGTTACCACTCATATCATAAATACCTAGTTCATTTGGTTTTTTAGTTCCCACTTTAGCAGGACCTTTTAATTTTGAAGTTTCATCATACCAAGCAACCTCATCAGGATTATCACTTCCTGAATAATTATAACCCTTTGATTTTTGTCCTCCACGGGCTGCATATTCCCACTCTGCTTCAGTTGGTAAACGATATCCGTTTTTTGAAAAATCACAAGTAGTACTTTCTCCTTTTATTACATAACATTTTTGTAAACCCTCTTTTTCACTCAACCAGTTACAATATTCTATTGCATCATACCAACTTACATTTTGCATTGGATAATAATCTTTCCAACCCCACCATTGTGTTTTAGATAAAGGATAATAAATTTTAGTATCAGGATGTTCGGCAAACCATGCAGAATCGGGTGCATTAGGCATTTTTTTACCTGTGGCTTTACAAAATGCTTTATACTCGCCAACTGTGACCTCATATTTGCCAATGTAAAAACTATTTAAACTTACTTCATGTTGCGGAAGTTCATCGGCAAATTCTGCCGAGTTAATTTTTTCTTTTTTTTGATCTCTGCCCATTTTAAAGGTACCGCCATCAACAAGCACCATAGCCGGCTGTGCATTTAAACTAAAGTTTAAAGTAAAAAATACTATTAAAATGTATAAAAATCTGTCCTGAAAGCTTTTATTTCTCATTATCAGTTATTTTAATCGAAAGATTTGTATTATTAAATTTTAGTTAAATCACTGTAATTCAATTATTTTATTATATTTTATATTATTTTTTTATAATAAGCAATTCAGTGAGTGTTCAAAAGTATAAAAATAAAAAAAAATCTAATTAATTTTATCAAAATTAATGCCTATTTCAATTTTTCTATTTTAATTACGTGAAATTAAGTATTTTTAGCTTGATTTTGGTTTAAATTCCATACCTTGTTTTTCATGTGATTATTTTAAATTATTTATTTTGCCACATGGAACCGCATGATTAAAATAATCATTGCCTTGTGAGTTTAATAATTATTTTAATCATGCTTGTTTCATAACGGCATTTAGTGCATCTTATTATAAATAGAAATATTTTTTAACCGGCATATTCAATAAGCTATAATTTTAAACGCCGTACGACGATTTAAGGCTCTCCCCTCTTCTGTATTATTATCGGCAATGGCTTGAGTATCGGCAAAACCTTTATAAGTTAATCTTTTTTTATCAATACCTTGCGATATAAGGTAATTGTAAACTGCTTTTGCCCTGTTTACCGATAATATTTTATTATGCACCGAAGTTCCTGTATTATCCGTATGTCCCTGAATTTCAATAATTATTTTTTTGTTATTCAATAAAAAATCTTTTAATAAGTTTAATTCGGTAAACGATTCGGGTTTCAGATTGTATTTATCTATATCAAAAAAGATATTCCGTAAAACAAATACTTTTCCTTTTTCAATGGGATGTAAAGGAATTTTTATAATAATGTTGCTATCGGGCAAAAATAAGTTTTTTGAATAAGGTAAAAATCCTTTTTTTGTTACATTAAAAGCATAGCTTTTAGCAGGCGGCAGCGTAATTAAAAAATCACCGGTAATTTTATCGGAAAGTGTTTCAAAAATACAGCTATCGCTTAAACCGGTAATTTTTATTTTTGCACGTAAAGGATTACTATTTATCGCATTGTAAACTATGCCTTTTGCAAATATTGTTTTACCGGGCTTGATTTTATCATACAAGTTAAAGCGGTAAATATCTTTTTGTCCGTAGCCCCCTTCCATATCAGACGAAAACATTCCGGACATGCCGTCTGCGGTAACAATCAAGCTTTCCTCATTGAAATAAGTATTTATGGGATAACCTAAATTTAAAGGTTTAGACCATGTAGTATCATTTATTTTTTTTGACAGGAACATATCACTTCCTCCCATTCCGGGATGCCCAAAAGATGAAAAGTACAAGCTTTTCCCATCGTAATGAATAAAAGGCGCCAACTCATCTTCTTTTGTATTGATACTATCGCCTAAATTCACCGGCTTTGACCATTTGCCGTTTTTTTGTAAAAAACTGTACCAAATATCAAATGCACCTTTTCCGCCCAAACGGTTACTGACAAAGTAAATTCCACGTCCATCGGCAGTTAATGCGGGTTGTGTTTCTTTATACTTTGAATTTACCGGTGTTCCCATATTCAACGGTTTAGTCCATGTATTACCTACTTTATGCGAAATATAAATATCGCAACTCCCTATACCTTCCGGGCGCAAACAAGCCGTAAAGACCATTGTGCGTCCGTCTGCCGAAATGGATTGAGCCCCTTCGCTTTTAGGTGTATTTACCGGTGGTCCGATATTTTTGGCTGATTGCCATTTTCCGTTGATTTTTTTTGAAAAAAACAAATCTTCGGGGGTATGTTTTTTTCTATCGCTGCGGGTAAAAACAAGGTTAGCGCCATCAGCAGTTATGCATGGCCAATATTCACTAATTTCGCTATTGATAGCACTACCCAAATTTTGAGGATTAAACGGGACTTTATGCTTTAGCATATTTAATGCAAAATCACACGACTGAATTTTGCTATTTACATATTCCAAATATCTTTTTGATTTTTTTTCAAAACTTAAAAATTGAACATAATCATTCTTAGCAGCTTCATATAAACCGGTTTGTAATTCTAAATCTGCTTTGCGCAAATATATCATCGGAAAATAATCATGGTCAATACCTAAAGCTTTATTGAAATACTCAATTGCCTCTTTTTTATTGCCTTCATCTGTGCAAATTTCAGCTAAAAGTACGTATGCGTCTAAAAATTTTGCATCAATTTTTAATGCATTGGATAAATTTTGTTTCGCACGCGCATAATATTGAAGGTTGTAATTTTGTAAAGCAGTTTCAAACGCTTTAACTGCCTTTTTTTTGTTAGAGTAATACTTGTTTTGAGCAATAACAAGTTGAAATAAAGATACAAAAATCAGTAATGCAAAAATCTTTTTCATACTTCAAAGATAAAACATATAATTCAAAATTAGAAAACTATACTCTTGCCTATATCGACATATCATAGCTCAATACGCAGTACAATGGTAGGTAATTGGTATATTTGTATGGGTAAAGCAAATTGATATATTGGAATAATACAGATTGGATAATTGATAAAATTGTAAATCTTATAATCCCTTAAATCCATAACAATCTTCTTACAAACATAGCTGCGAATTTAGGATATTAAATTACTAAAACCAATCTATGGAATACGCATGAATTTATGAGCCTGTAAAGAAATACGCCATTTTTTATTATTTTTTACGTATTCTACAATTTCGGGAATAAGTTTTTTGTGCCGGCTCCATTCGGGTTGTAAAAACAATTTACATTCTTTATTTACTTTTTGGGCAACTTCCTCGGCCCAACGATAATCATCCGGCTCGTAAATAATCACTTTTAACTCATTGGCTTTTTGATAAATTTCCTCAAGCGGGGGATTTTGTTTTTTGGGCGACAAGCAAATCCAATCCCATTCACCGGTTAATTTATAAGCACCTGAGGTTTCAATATGGGTTTGGATACTGTGCTTTTTTATTTCGGCACAAAGCGGTGCTAACTGATAAAGCGTAGGTTCACCACCGGTAACGACAATTGTATCAGCATTATTTTTAAGAACATTTTTAGTTATTTCTTTCACATCAGCCAAACGATGCGTATCAAAACTCCATGATATTTTTGTATCACACCACCTGCAACCAATATCGCAACCACCAATACGAATAAAATATGCAGCTAAGCCTGTATGAAAAGCTTCACCTTGAATCGTGTAAAACTCATCAATTAAGGGTAATTTTTGTCCGTTTTCAAATATGTTCTTATCTTTTTGTTCCAATTTTATTGTTTTGGCTGCAAAAGTATAATTTTATTTTAGATTACACCTAAATTTTAAAACGTAAGTGTAAAACAGGTTTCTTTAAAAGGCTCGGATTTAACTTTGATATTCCCACCGTGCAAGCGCATAATTTGCTTTGAAAGACTAAGCCCTATACCGGAGCCGGCTGATTTAGTAGTAAAAAAAGGTATAAATATTTTATCTCCTACCTCACTAATAATACCTTGTCCATTGTCAAGGACTTGAATGACTCTTCGCCCATTGTTATTAATATATGCTTTAAGTTTTATATGTGGTTTTTGGGTGTTTTCCAATGCTTGAATTGAATTTTTTACCATATTAATTAATACCTGCTCCACTAACTGTTCATCAGCAGTAAGTTCTAATTTTTCAGGAATAACATCAATTTCTAAGCGAATATTCTTATCAGAAAGTTCTTTTTTTAATAAATTAAAAATATTTTCAAATTGATTTTTAATGTTATAAACCGAAAAATTAGGATCGGGAATTTTGGTTAAATTACGATACTTTTCAACAAAATGAATTAATCCCGTACTTCGTTTATGAATAGTTTCCAACGCCTCAATAATATCATCAAAAGTTTCGTTATCAAAGCCTTCTTGATTTTTTTGTTTAATTTCTTCTGAGGCATCTTTTACCATAAGGTTTACTGTAGATGTAAGCGAGGCAATAGGTGCAATGGAGTTCATTATTTCATGAGTAAGCACACGAATTAATTTTTGCCACGCTTTCATTTCTTGCTCTTCCAGCTCTGTTTGAATATTTTTTATCGAAACTAAAATTATTTCACGCTCATTAATTTTAAATTCTGTTGCATGAATAGAAAGTTGCAAAATATCTTCACCTTTTTTAAGCTTTACTAGTTCATTATCACCGGGTTTAATATTTAAAAATATTTTATCCAATCCGGTACTCCATTTTTCCAGTAAATGGATATTTTCCAAATTGTGAATACTGAACAGTTTTTTCGCTGCATTATTTATCATTTCCACCTTTCCATCTTTTCTATAAGCCAATATCCCAATTTCGACATGCGAAATAATTTGTTGTAAATAAAAATAATGTTCTTCTTTTTCGCTTCTTATTTTCTGAAAATCATCAATAACCCGATTAAAAGAACGTTTAAGATGGTCAAATGAAGCACCCAAACCTTCTACCTGAAAAGTACGGCTAAAATCGGAAAAACGAATGGAATCTAAGAAATTACTAACAATCCGATTGGTTTTATCAATATAATTAACTAATGAAATAATTTGGATAAGAATTAATATCGCAAATATCAAAGGGGTCATAAAAAATTTTCCGGCCAAAAGCACATATACAAAAGCAAAAATGCTTAAAACAAGCAATATTACCCTGAAAATAATATTTATCCTGAAATTTTTATAAATCATATTTTTCTAATCTACGATATAAAGATGTACGGGTAAGTCCAAGCTCTTTTGCTGCACTACTAATATTTCCCCTGTGTTTTTTTAATACTTTTAAAATGATAATTTTTTCAACTTCCTCTAA
>JALSLF010000545.1 GCA_026988445.1 Bacteroidales bacterium | reverse complement strand
AATTAAAGGTGTTGAGCTTCATATCTACCAGCTTAAAAAACGGAGTTTGTTCGGAACCCATTAATTTGCGATTGTTTTGTTGAAATGCCAGATTCAACTCTAATTTACTTTCTTTTATAAACAAAGTATTATTGGATGCTATAAAATGATTGGATAAGTCTTGATACCAAAACTTATTAATACGTGAATTTCCTTGCGTGAGTTCAATAGCCGGAGGAATAGTTAATCCCAATTGCATTTTATCGTAATTATAACGAATGTTAAATTTTCCGTAGGATTTGTTAATTCCTGTATTGAGTTTTAAAAATGCAGTATTAAAACGTGAATTCGGCACTTGTTGCTCTGCGCCTCCATGATAGTCTTCATGGCTTTTTATACCGGTGCGTATCATCCAAAACCAATCGTTTTTAGTAGTTGATTTTATTCCAATGTCTGAATTAATACCCTGTGTATTAGAATAATAATTTATATTTGCATCTGCTTGAAGTTTACCGGCTACAAGAGGTTTTTCATCAATAATGTTTATTACGCCACCAATAGCATCCGAGCCATAGAGCAGAGATGCCGGACCTTTGATAATTTCCACTCTATCCACACCGGATTCATTAACCATAAATGGATGATTTTCTGAAAATTGAAAATTTTCCATGCGTATGCCGTTATTTAACATCAGTACATTTGATAAAGACAAGCCGCGAATAACGGGAGTTGCAATACCTATACCTTTACTAATCATATCCACGCCGGGTGTTTGGGCTATTGCTTCAATGAATGAAGGCGAATCAGCCATTTTTATTTTTTCGGCACTTAAACTTTCTATTTTAATAGCATTTTCGTGTTGGGTGGAGTAGGAGCCGCCTGAAACTACAATTTCTTCGGCTAAAATACTTTCTTCTTGCATTGAAATATTTAAAGTCAATGATTTATCATTAACATTAATCGTTTTAATGACTTTTGAATAACCTACAAAAGAAAATTGAATTTTAAATGTTCCACTCGGAAGCCTATTTATTTGGTAAAAGCCGTTTTTATCAGAAATTGTACCTTTTTGTAATTCAGGTATATAGATATTTACCCCCGGTAATTTTTCTCCTGTATTTTTATCGATAACTGTACCGCTTATACTTGTTTGAGCTATAATGTATTGATTTACAATGAGTAATGAAATAATATATAATATTTTGCGCATAATTTTTCTTTTTAAAATTAAAGTTAATTGTTAAACAATTGGTCATTAGGTGAATGGGGTTATACTAATTATCCAATTCACCGGTAGTCGGAAAAGCTATTCCAATTAGCATTTTTAAACCTAAACGTTCAAATGCCCTAAAGGACGATTTGAAGTTTTCTAAATAGCCATTTTACCGATAGTTGAGTATTTGTACCAATTATCCAATTTCCGGAGGTGCGCGCAAAAAAGAATTAGAAAAGTAAATATTTTTAACAAAAACACTTAAATAAACAAAGTTTATTTCGAGACAAAAAACTTGTTTTTGCGAAAAATTAATAAAATTATGAGGTAAAAGTTCGGTAATTTGAAAATCATCAACGGCACAAAAAAGATGAGCATGCTGTTCTGTTATTTGATTAGGATGATTTTGAGCTAAAAAAATATTATCATGATGAACTATAAAATAGTGTGCCGGCTGATAAATTAGAGGGAATGCAAAAATCTGTAATAAAACTATTGAAATAACTTTATGTAGTTTTTGCTTATTCATTTATATTTTTTTTGCAAAGATAGAAAGTTTTTTTGTAGATGATATATTCAATTTTATAATTAATGGACAAATTCTGATTATAAGCTCATTTTGCTACTGATAAACTTCAAAAATCATCATTTTTTTTCGATCCGTCAGTAGTCTGTCAAGTTACTGGCTTTTCGCTACGAACATAGTTGCGGATTTAAGGTTCAAATTGTAAATTTGGTTATAAAATTATTTTTTCTATATTTAGCCTGAAAATTTAAAAATATTGAGCTTATGAAAAAATTAGTTTTATTTAGTATTATTGCTTTTGGAGGATTGATTTTTATGAATTTTAGTAGAATAGATTCTAAATCTGTCAATCCGAAAAATGACAAGTATGAAGTTCCTGAAAATGTTCAGGCAATTATTGACAGGTCGTGTTTTGGTTGTCATAATTCCGATTCAAAAAATGAGAAAGGAAAGAAGAAATTGAGTTGGGATTTGATGAAAAAAGGTTATAAAACCTATAAGGTTATTGCTAAACTTAGTGAAATAGAAGAAGTATTGCAAAAAAATGAAATGCCGCCCGAAAAGTTTTTGGCTAAATATCCTGATAAGAAATTATCGGATGAAGAGCGTGAAATTATGATTAAATGGGCACAAGATATGGTAAAAAAAATGTCTGAATAGTACTTTTTTAGCACTATATCTAATTTCAAGTCATTATAAATAAGAGGTTTGTAATTAGATATAGTTTTTTCAAATCTAAATTCTAATCATAAAAACCCTAAATTGATGAAAAAAATTATTTGGATTACACTTATTGTAGTTATCCTTGGAATGCAACTTGTTCCGGTTAATCGACCCGAAAATAGCGATGATTTATCAAAAGACTTAATTGCTAATAATCAAATTCCTGAAAATATTTCTAATATTTTGAAAAATTCCTGTTACGATTGTCATTCAAATCAAACCAATTATCCGTGGTATGCCTATGTTGCTCCGGTTTCCTTTTTGGTTGTGAATGATGTGAACGAAGGCAGAGAAGAATTAAACTTTTCTGAGTGGGAAAACAGAGATAAAAGTAAAAAAGCAAAAGCTTTAGATGAAATGGCAGAAGAAGTGGAAGAAGGCGAAATGCCCATGGAAATTTATTTAATAACTCACTCCAATGCTAAATTAAGTGATAAACAACGAAAAGAATTTGCCGAATGGGCTGAAAATTATGCAGAAAGCTTATTTGAATAATTATGTTGGAAAAAAAATTACAAAGACTTTATTTTTTGATTATTGCACCTGCATTTTTTATAACTTTTCTTTTTTTTGTATCTGAAAAATTTAATTATCATATTGGTGTGGATAAAGGTGGAAGGTTGATTAGTACTGCAATTATGGTTTTTACTGCAATTACTTCTACTATTTTGCCGGTTTGGTATAAAATATTACTACTAAAAAAGTTCCGTATTGATAAAAAGATTAATTTTGAAACCTTTGCCGGCTATCAATTTAGGATAATAGTTACCATTGCATTTTCAGTATATTGGATTTTTCCGGCATTCCTTTATCAATTAGATGAAATGCCAATGGTTATTGTTGGATTTTTTGTACTTTACGGTTTGTATTACTATTATCCTTCAAAAAAGAAAATTGATGCTGAGAAAAAATTATTTAAAGTTGATGATTAAATAGAAAGTAAAGCAATAGTTTACTTTTAGTATTTTTCACTAAATTATATAGAAATTAATTATTTTACAAAACAATAAAATGACCAAAAAAATATTTTTATTAGCTAAGCTTTTGTTTGTTAGTCAATTACTTTTTTTATTTACAAACTGTACAGACTCCGTAGAACAAAAAGATACTCCGGTTGAAAACATTGAAAACCAAAAGCCTGAAAGAGTTGTGGAGATAAATTATTTTGAAACCGAAGTAGGTTGGGGTTATGATGTTATTATTAACGGTAAAAATTACATCCATCAGGTGCATTTACCTTGCGAATGTGGTGGAGAAGGTTTTGCTACAAAAGAGAAAGCCATGAAAGCCGCAGAGTTTTTAAAACAAAAAATTGAGAACCATGAGCGTAGTCTTTATATTAGTAGAGCTCAGTTAGATAGTTTGGGGGCATTGTAATATGTTTATTATGAGAAATATACTGCTGTTTCTAAAAAAAATATGGGCTTTTATTGATGGGGTAAATAAGCATAAAGTACTGGGCTTTTACGAATGGGAAGAAAAAGAATTGCGCAATACTTTTGCGGTATTGATTGCCGGTTCTTTTGCCGGTATTCCGGCACCTCCGGCTCATTTAAGCTTAGCCCTTTTACCTTATATTGAAAATGATTTAGAAATAATGTTCGAGCGTCTTGATGCGGTAAGTGATCCAATAGGTGAATTATTTTCCGTTTACGATATTGGATAATATTTCTATATTTGTGCTCGTTATAAAAATGGATGCCTTTCATGAGTTTATTTTTTTATTGTTTTTTAAGGTCTCATGGAACCGCATGATTAAAATAATCATATCTCTGTGTGTTTAATAACCTTTAGCTCACGAACACAAAATAATAATATTAAAATTTGTGAGTAATTATTTTAATCATGCTTGTTTCATAAAATAAATTGGTATGTTAATCAACAGAATAGTGGATTTAATGTAAAAGAGTGTTGTTTAATGTAATTTGTTTGTTACTTTTAAGTTTATTTAAATTTATCAATAATTATTGTTTATTTTGGCAATGCGAATTGAAAAAAAAGGGAATAGTTCGGGTTTTACTTCAAAAATAACAGATTTGAGTAATCTGAAACAAAGAGATGATTTGGAATATATCTTCAGAGGAGATTTTTCCCCGGCTATTGTTAGCAGTATTCTTGATCTTGCAAAAGCCACACTAGAAGAAGCAAAAGATACCTATAAAATAAAGTCAAAAATTTTTTACATAATGGGTGAAAGTTTACAAAATATTGCTCGGCATCAGAATGAGTCGTTTAAATCAGCACCTGATAAATACAGCTTGTTTTCCATTCATAAAAAAAACCTGAAGTATTATATTACTACCGGGAACATTATTGATATTAAAGAAATTGATGCTTTGAAAGAAAAGATTGAAAAGATTAATAATCTTGCTCATGAAGACTTAAGAAGTTTTTCGAGAAGTACTCGTTCCGAAGGTGAATTTTCTGAAAAGGGTGGGGCAGGTTTAGGTCTTATTGAAATGGCAAAGCGCTCGGGTAATAAGTTGGAATATGATTTTAGTAATATTGACAATGATTATTCTTATTTTTATTTAAACACTGAAATTCCGGTTATTTCAGAAAAAGAAATTGATTCAAAATCAGAATATAGCTACACCATTGAGGATATTAAAGAATTACACCAGATATTGACAAAAGATAATGTAATTTTGTTTTTTAAAGGTGCGTTTAATCAAAGTTCTTTATTAAATTTACTTTCTATTGTTGAAAATCAGTTACGGGAATCAACCATTACCATTAAAATATATAATATTATGGTTGAGCTTTTGCAAAACGTTTCTAAGCATGCTGATAATTATTCTAAAGAAGTTGATTGGAAACCCGGAATTTTCTTAATAACTGAAAATGATGATGAATTTTCTTTGGTTTCGGGTAATTATATACAGAATGCTAAAATTGAGGCATTAAAAGAAAAGCTTGAAGAAACTAATAATTTAACATTTACAGATTTAGTATTAAAATATAACCAACGATTACAAAATTTTGATATTAAAAGTAACGAAGGTCTTGGGCTTTTGGATTTAAGAAGAAAAAGTAAACAAAATTTAACTTATAGTTTCCAGTCAATTAATGATAATTTGTCCTTTTTCACTTTACAAGTAACTGTTAAAAAATCTAATGAAATGACTGCCTTGATAATTGATGCAACCATGGATACCCCAAGAATTCATTTCGATCCTAAGAATAATATTTTTGAAATATCTAATAAATCTTTACCGGAAGACGCAAACGATTTTTATAGACCGGTAATTGACTGGTTGGAAAATTATAAACGTAAACCAAATAAAAAAACAGATTTCTCTTTTAAATTAGAATATTTCAATACGGCTTCGGCAAGATATATTTCTCAAATAATTACTATTTTAGATAAAATGTCTAAAAAATATGATGTAAAAATCAATTGGTATTATCAGGAAATTGATGAAGATATGCTTGCTCTTGGTGAAGAGTTTTATGAAATGACTGATGTAGATTTTGAGTTAATAGAAATTTAATACCTTAAATCCGCAGCTATGTTCGTAGCGAAAAGCCTTAATGTGTGTCAATATTGGTGTAGCGCAGTTTTGAGACACGCAAACGTAGCATTAGTTGCGGTGAGTATCGAAAAACGAGCATTCCCAATAATGGCGTGCATCCGCCAGAAGTCGGACATGGTATTGGCTTTGCAGTAGAAGATAGCTGCGGATTTAAGGTAATATCATCTATATCCACTCCTGCTCTTTTTTTGTAAATGTATCGTCATGGGAGTTTCCTGTATTAATTGTTGTGTCGGGCTCAAACAACATAACGGATACTTCTTTTTCGGCAATCGGTCTATGCTCCACATTTTTCGGTACAATTATAAATTCACCAGGGTTTAATTCTATGGTTTTGTCGCGAAACTCCATTTTCAACTTACCTTTTACTACATAGAATAATTCATCTTCAAATTCATGTTTATGCCAAACAAATTCACCAAGAAACTTTGCCAGCTTTATATGCTGACCGTTTAATGCACCTATAATTTTTGGGCTCCAATGTTCTGAAAAAGTTTGAAGCTTTTCATTAATATTTATTTTTTTCATTTATAATATTGCTAAAATTTCCTCTAAATTATCTTTATCGGTAGTTTCGCAGCGGATACCAAAATTTTTTAAAGCATAAATTACCGGTTTTTGTTCAATTTTTTGTTTTAAAATAAGTTTAGTTACCCCCTTTTCATTTAAAAATTCAGCCAGTAATATTCCTTTCTTTTTTTCTGTATTTTTATATGGATTGTCAATTATTTCTTTTTGTTTTTTGTTATTTATAAGAACAATTTTGTCACAACTACCAAAATGCTTGCAAATAAAGCCTTTGGAGTTTAATAAAATAGCCTGTTTTTCATCTCGTTCATCTTTACCAAAATGAATTACCACTTTTTCAATAAAGGGGATTTCCTCTTTTATCTTTTCTTCAAGTTCATGAACATAATTATGTGCCTCACTTAGTAAATTTGTTGATAAAATTAAATCTAATTGCACAAACTTATAACTTCCTGAATTTCTACCGGTTATTAAATTTGTTTTTACAATCATTTCTTCATCTTCTAATATATCTTTTATTTTTTGAACCGTTTCGTTATCAATAGATGCATCTAAAAGTACCTTTATAGCTTCTTTTAATATTTCAAAACCACTATGAAAAATAAATATTACTACTACGAGAACTGCAATTTTTTCCCCAATTCCAAAACCATAATATTGTGCAAATATACCTGCCAAAACAACTATTGACGTATAAAAATCTACTTTTATATGCTCCGCATCAGCAATTAAACTTGGCGAATTTAGTTTTATTCCCATTTTTTTTTCATAACGAGAATATAAAAAGGTGCTTAATACGGTAATGAGTATAACAATTAGAGCAATGGGTAAATTTGTTATTTCTTTTGTATCACCAAAAAAAACATCTTTTGCAATTTCGTAACCGGCAAAAAATATGGCAAAGGCACTAATCATTGCTACCAGATTTTCTACTTTATATAATCCGAAAGGAAAAGTTTTTGATTTTTTATTGGATATGCTAATTCCTACAAAAACACTCAGCGAAGAGGCTAAATCAGAAAGTGAATGAATACCGTCGGCGGTTAAGGCTACGCTTCCGGAAATTATTCCACCGGCAATTTTTATTCCTGAAAGGAATAAATTAATTAAAATTGAAAAAATGGATATTTTTCGTTTTGCAGTAAATATATATTCTTTACTTAAATGCTGGTTATTCATAATCTGTTTTTTTTACAATCTTATAAATATATCATCTATTTAACAAATATTCTGGCTTTTTATTATTTTCGTAAACTATTCGCTAAATTTTATTTTACTTGTGAAAAAGAAACTATTATATATTATAAATCCTATTTCCGGCACACCAAGGAAAAATAATATT
>JALSLF010000544.1 GCA_026988445.1 Bacteroidales bacterium | reverse complement strand
ATGTCAAACAATTTCAAAAGAAGGTCCTTTTTCAAAATATGCAAAGAGCTTGCTTAATATTGATAACGCAATTAAAAAAGATGATATAAAGTGGAGTATTAATGATATAAATTTCACAACTTATCCTGTACCCGATACAAACAATATTTATATCATAGAGCATACAGGAAATCTTGGTGATTTTGGTATTTCCTTAACATCAAGCGGCTTAATAAGTGCCGTAAATATTTCAAAAAATAATCCGGAAAATTTTATTGAAAATCGGAAAATACAGACAAAAACTATAAATTCTAATCCTTTGGAAAGCGAATTGAACACTACGCAAATGATTAATTTTAATGATGTTCCGCTTTTGAAAGAAATTAATGCCAAAAAAAGTACTTATGAGCGTGCACGGGTACTTGCCGAAAAAATTTATACTTTACGCGATGACCGGGCGGCTATTATTGTTGGAGACGGATATACGGAAAATATGCCGGACGGTATTGCCATGAAAGAAATTATTAAAGAATTAAATAATTTGGAGCAAAAATATCTTTCTATGTTTGTTGGTAAACAAATAAAAAGAATATACAAATATAGTTTTGATTTTATTCCTGAAACGCCTAAAAAAACAACTCAGGCTATTTTATTTCGATTTTCGGAAGATAGAGGGGTGGTAAAAATGAATGATGTGAGCGGAATGCCGGTGATTATTGAAATAGAATCACAGCAAACGGTTGAGAAAATTATTGCCATGAACAAAAGACAAAATTACTTGCGAAGAACCGGAAAAGTTACTGAAACGGCTAAGGGCTTGTTTTATCGTATTCCTGAATTGGTAAGCTTACGTTTAATTGCAAATGATAATATATTAGCAGAAAAAAATATCATGCTGGCACAGTTTGGTGCTATTCATGCTTTAAGTCCGGAATTTTTAAGCGGGAAATACCGAATTGAGTATTATCCTGACTTGGGTTCTATTAAAAATATTGAAATTATAAAATAATTTGGGTTTGAACATTTTTAAATATCTAATAAGGCATTTTTTTAAAGTATTTTTATTCTTATTTTCATGCTTATACTTGGCTCAGGGAGTTGCCCAAAACAAAAAAGCACTTGTGGAGCAAATAAACAATCGTGGCGAAGCTTATATTTTAATAAAAGTTCCCGATAAAAAAACGCTTTACCGTTTAAACAAAATGGTGAGTATTGATAGGGCGAGTGTTCGCAAAAATTATGTTTATGCTTATGTTACATCTCCGCAACTCAATAAATTTAATGAATTGGGCTTGGAATACAGCCTTCAAACACCCCCTTCTTTAAAGCTGGCTGCAACAATGTGTCCCGATTTAGCAAGCGTAAAAAATTGGAATTGTTACCCTACTTACAATCAATATATCGACTTGTTAAACGAATTTGCAACAAATTATCCCGATTTGTGTAAATTAGACACCATCGGGACAAGTGTTACCGGACGATTAATACCCGTAATGAAAATTTCGGATAATGTTAGCCAAGATGAAGAAGAGCCTGCCTTTTTCTATTCTTCAACCATGCATGGCGATGAAGTTACGGGTTATGTATTGATGTTGCGATTAATAGATTACCTTTTAAGTAATTATCAAAACGATAATCGCATAAAAAGATTGATTGACAGTACCGAAATCTGGATTAATCCGCTTGCTAATCCGGATGGGACTTATTCTGCAGGAAATACGGATATTACCGGAGCCACACGTTCTAATGCCAATAGTGTGGATTTAAACAGGGATTTTCCTTATCCTGGAAATGTGAACAGCCCTTATCAAAAAGAAACACAAGACATGATGCGCTTTATGGAAAGCAAGCACTTTGTTTTTGCAGCTAATTTTCACGGTGGGGCAGAAGTGGTAAATTATCCTTGGGATATTTGGAGTACCCGGCATGCCGATGACGCTTGGTATATAAAAATATCCAAACAATATGCCGATACGGTGCATGCAAACAGTACTGCATACATGACCGATTTACAAAACGGAATTACGAATGGATACGATTGGTATTCTATTGCCGGAGGGCGACAAGATTTTGCCAATTATTATTTACACAGCAGGGAAACAACCATTGAACTGTCATCTACCAAAATGCCGGATGCAGCTAGTTTACCCGCTTATTGGAATTACAACTATCGTTCGTTGCTCAATTATATTGACAGAGTACATTACGGGATTTACGGAAAAATAACCGACACGCTCGGGAACCCTGTAAAAGCAAAAATTACGCTTGAAAACCACGATACAGACAGCTCTGAAATATATTCAAATCCGGCTAACGGAATGTATTACCGGATGATTGCCGGTGGGACTTATAATATTATATTTAGTGCTCCGGGATATGATACCTTGATTGAACAGAATGTTACTATTGGCGATGAGGAGCAATTGCGCTTGGATGTTGTCTTAAAAAAAAGTACAACATATATTCCTAAACTTTCAGGAGATTTTGCCCAAATTAAACAAATTAACAATCCGTTTAATACTTCTTTAAATTTTAATCTTTATTTGCTTGAAAATGTGGGGCAGATTAAATTTTCGCTATTTGATTTATCAGGTAAAAAACAAAAGGAGTTATTTTTTAATACGAATTCAGGCGATAATTTTTTAACAATTAATACTGACGGTTTAAGTAAAGGACTTTATCTGCTAAAAATAAGTTCTAAACAGTTTGTTTTAAGAAAAAAACTTGTTAAAAATTGATTTGTTTATACAGAAAAATAATAGGGTCAATTTGAATATTTAAGGGAAAATTAATATTTTGCAGCGTATTAACAAAATCAAAAAAAGAATTATGAGAACCCAAAAAGTGCTGATTATTATAATAAGTATTTTTGTATTCAATACCCTGGTTGGTGCACAAATGTCGAATAGAGAATGGTGGAACAGTTTGTCGCCTGCATGGAAAAAAGTATTTTACAAAGAGCAATTTAAAGGCAAAGAAATTAATCCAAGCGATGAAGATTTGGATAGAATTGTAAAAGTGCGCAGGATAAACTGTTCAAACAATAAAGAAATAACCAGTTTAAAACCCTTATCGCAACTGATATTTCTTGAACGATTAAAATGTACCAACTGTCCAAGTCTTGAAGGGCTTGAAGGCATTGAAAATTTGCAAAATCTGCAAGAAATTAATTGTGCCGATAATGATAATATAACCAGTATAATGCCGGTTTCAGGGCTAAGAAACTTAAAAAAACTGAACTGTGGCAATACCATGGTTAAAAGTTTGCGTCCTTTGCTTGGTCTAAGCTCTTTAGAAGAGCTCGATTTACATTATACTACTATAAATGATTTAATTTTTTTGAAGAATTTGAAAAGTCTGATAAAATTAGATGTTTCGGAAAATACCGCACTTTATTCAATTGATGGGGTTCAATATTTATATAATCTAACAGAGTTTTATTGTTCTGACACGGATGTTGAAGATTTAAGTCCTTTGGCAAATTTAAAGAACCTGAAAATTCTGGATGTTTCCAATACGCAAATCCGAACGCTTCGTCCTTTGCAAATGATTAAGTCTTTGACCGAAATTGATTGTTCAAACACCCCGATTAAAACCCTTAAATATTTATATTCAAACCCCAATTTGCGTATGATTTCTATTCGCAACACGCAAATTCCGAAAGAACATTTGGCAGTTGCCATGAAAGCAATTAAAAATATAAATTACGATCCGGATAATCTGGTATTTGAATTGGAGTAATGTAAAGTTATTTTGCTAATTTAGGTTTAAACCTACGAACGGATAATTTTTTTCTCGCCCATTCCAAAAAGGTTGTCCGCTTCTATTTTTTTGCCCGGAGCATATTTAATAGAACCTTTAAAAGTGCCAAAAGGACCGGAATAGTCTGCTTTTATTATTCCGAAATTAAACTTTAAATTATTTTCAACTACCGGAGTAAAAAACAAATCAATCATTCCGTATTTATCACGTATATGCCACTCGTTTTCATTATCTCTATTAAATTTAACCGGTGGTAACAAATAAAGTTTACCGGCATTCCAAAGGGCATTTTCATTAAACAGTTCAGGATTAATTGATTGATTATCTGTTAGATTAAAACCATAAAGTTTATTGTCTGAAAATCCGGCACCGGTTACCCAATCGTATTTCATATTATACGGATAATATCCTTTATGATCATCAAGAATGCAAAATGAGTTTTCCGGATTAAAATCAATTTCAAAATCGTTTAAATAAATACTTCCCTCCATTTTTTCAAGGTTTTTATACGAATACATACCTCTGTTTTTCCCGAAGGGGATACTTACTACCAGTGGAGCATAGTTTTCTTTTGTGTATTTAACTTTAAACTCGGCTGCTACATTGGGTAGGTTTTTATATTTCCTGATATTTACTTTTACTTTAATCGATTTTTCTTTAAGCTTACTTAATATTTCAATTCTGAAATTTTTATCCTCAAATCTTGATAAGCCATTTTGTAGGTTATGTGCAATTTTTGTTTGCCAAAAGGGCGTTTGTTTTTCGTATTTATAGATTTGTTTTTTCTCTTTGTCAAACAGTATGAATTGGTTAACAGATAATGCTTTAGCATTATATAGTGCAATTAAAATAAAATAATGGTCATTTCCTAATTGCAGCGCCTGCCATTCTTTTAGGCGCATATATTTAAACCTTTTTGGAACAGGAAAGCCAAAGGGACGCTTGGCATCTAAAAAATTCAAGTTTTTAATTGAATCATCAAAACAACCAAACTGGATTTGCCCTTGTGTAACCAAATCAAAAGGTGCTGAGAATATTTCTCTTGAATATTTTTTCATAAAAAATACAAGTTTATGGTATGGTAAACTTAAAGGTGCTTCCTTTTCCTAATTCGCTTTCAACCCAAATTTTTCCTCCATGTTTTTCAATAAATTCTTTGCATAAAATTAATCCTAAACCGGTGCCAAGTTCACCTCCGGTTCCTTTTGTAGAATAATTTCCTTCCATATTAAACAAATGTTCAATACGCTCTTTTTCAATACCTACTCCTGTATCTTTAACTGATATTTCCAGAACTTTATTTCCATAATTTTCTTTATCAATTAATTCACAAGCCGAAACTATTACACTTCCACCTTCGGGTGTGAATTTTAGGGCATTGGAAATTAAATTACGTAAAACGGTTGAAAGCATATATTTATCAGCGTAAACAATTAAAGTGTCTTTAAGCTCGGAATATAAATTAATTGATTTCTTTTTTGCTGTTTGATTATAATACTCAATAATTTCTTTAATCAGAACGGATAAATTAATCGGTTCCGGTTGAAATTTAAGAATGCCTTCCTGACTTTTTGACCAGTCTAAAAGATTCTCCAATAATTTATAGCTTCGTTCGGCTTGTTCGTTTAGTAGTTGAACAATATTTTCAATCTGCTCCTTATCAAAATTGTTAATTTCGTCTAAAATTAAATCGGTAGCACCAATAAATTGTCCAAAGGCACCTTTTAAATCATGTGATAAAATTGAGAAAAATTTGTTTTTTGAGGTGTTCAATTCATTTAATCTCTTTTCCAATATTTTTTTATCGGTAATATCTTCTAATGCTCCGTCAAAATAGGCGGGTTTGCCGTTTTCTTTAACCAAATGTCCTGCATCGCGAACATAAACGATTTTGTTATCAGAGGTTTTAATCTGGAATTCATCCGAATATTCACCTTGTTCTATCCATTGATTTAATTTCTGTTTTCTGTAATTTTTATCGACAAATGTTTTTGTAACATCTTTAAAATCAGACTTGTTGGGATAATTAAAAATCTTTAATAATTGTTTATTTGCAAAAATTAGTTTTCCATCTATTGTCGTACGGTATATTCCGATAGGGATATTGTCTAAAAACTCTTTATAGCTGCTTTCTGCTTTTTCTATACAGCTTTTTTGTTCCTCTTTATCAAGTTCTAATTCCCCGATGTATCCAATGTGTTTACCTGTTTTATCTAATAAGATGCTTAAAGTAAGAATACGCTTAGTTTTAGTATCATTATTAAGTTGAATAGTTAAATGTGTTGTTTTATTTTTATTTGTAAGTTTTTTTTCCTCTTCTTTAATTCGTTTTGTATATTCCGTTGCAAATATATTAAGATAGTTTTTATGCATTAAATCCTTTGCTGAATTAGCAAAGAATTGTTCGAAACCACTTATGAAAAATACGATACCGTCCTTGTCAAAAGCAAAAGTTGCTTTTTCAAGCTCATCCGGTATTTTTAATTTACTTAAAAACATTATATTAATTTCAGTATATTCTTATTTTTTGCAAGGGATAGTGAAATAAAAAACGGAGCCTTCTCCTTTTTTTGAAATCAGCCATATTTTCCCTCCCAAAATTTGAATTAAGCCTTTTGCTATTGATAAACCAAGTCCTGTTCCCCGATGTTTTTTTGTTGTTGAATCGTCGGATTGGCGAAAACGGTCAAAAATAATTTTTTGCATTTTTGGAGGAATTCCTGCTCCCGTATCTTTAACGAAAAATAAAACCCTGTTATATTCTGCCTGTTCGCATGGATAATCTTTGTTTTCACCGTAAGCTTCAATGAAGCGTGCACCAAAAGCAACATAACCTTTCTCAGTAAATTTTAAAGCATTATTTATAAGGTTACTTATTATTTGGTGAAGTCGGAACCTATCTGAGAATAGTACTTCTTTATCCTTGGGTAATTTATAGTCTAGTATTAATTCTATGTTTTTTTGCCCGCTTTGTTTAATCTGTGTAGAAAATAATGATTTTAACTCTAACAACAGATGACTTACATTAAATTCGCTCTTTGTAATTTTTACTTCTCCTACTTCAATTTTAGAAATGTCCAAAATATCATTAATAATATGCAAGAGTTGGTCGCTACTTTGACGTATAATTTGAATGTATTTTTGTTTCTGTTCTTCAGGCAAATTGCCAACAGCCAATAGCTCAGAAAAACCTACAATACCATTCATTGGTGTCCTTATCTCGTGCGACATATTTGCCAAAAATGCTGATTTTAAACGATCGCTTTCTTCAGCTTTTTTCTTTGCCTCCATTAATTGCATTTGTGTCTTTTTGCTTTCGGTAATTTCAAAAATATTACCTATACCCGAAGGTTTTCCCTTGTACATGATAAAGCCGGCTGAAAAATCAATCCATTTTACATCCCCGTTTTTTGCCCTTAATTTTATTTCATATCGGCTAACAACATCTTCTTTTTGCATTCTTTTATGTCCTCGCTCGCGTATTATATCTTTCATGTCTTCATGAACAACATCCCAGAATTTCATTTTTAATAATTCTTTTTCGCTATATCCGGTTATGTCGCAGGTTGCTTTATTTACATAAACAAAATTGTTGTTCTGGTAAATAAATATTCCGCTTGGACTTAAATCTGCCAGTTCTTTAAATTTTTGTTCACTTTCTATTAAGGCTTGCTCTACTTTTAAACTCTCGGTAATATCTCTAATAATACTTAAAAAGTGCTTTTCTCCTTTAAGGTAAATATCTCTAATTGAAATAAGAACATGAATTATTTCGCCGGTTCTTTTTCTGAGCCTTGCTTCAAAATTATCTATAAAACCTTGTTTTAATACTTCGGACATTAAGGCTTCTTGTTCTTTACTATCTACCCATAGATTGAGTTCAGAAGTTGATTTTTGCTTTATTTCATCTACTGAATAACCTAAGATTTCAGTAAAAGTATTGTTGGCATTAATTATTTTAGGGCTATCGGCAACAGCCAGTAATATTATATCCGGTGAGTTATTGAAAATAGCCCTGAAACGCTCTTCACTTTCTTTTAGTTTTTCTTCTTGTTTTTTACGATCGCCAATGTCTTTAACGGTAGCTAAAATTCGTTCAACACCGCCAAT
>JALSLF010000543.1 GCA_026988445.1 Bacteroidales bacterium | reverse complement strand
GCAGCAAAAGCCGGACGTAACTTGCTGAGTGTTTCAGGTGTAGTCCCGCGTCTTGGACCTTCATCAGTATCCATTACATACTCGCGTGTTTTTAACTGATTGTTTTCAACATAATTATGCTTTACCGTAATAGGCACAATCTCGTCTTTAAACTTACCGGCATCAATTGCAGCAATAGCTTTATCAACTGATTTGGCACCAAAAATATCTTGCTCTTCGCGTGAGATATTATATTCTTTGGCAACCATTTCGGCGGTTAGCCCCATACTCATGTACCAATCAGGATGTGTCATAGCTACTGTTGGGTTGGGTACTTGACGCCAGCCCCCCATTGAAATCATCGACATGGTCTCTGCACCACCGGCAACAATAATATCGGCAATACCGGCTGTAATTTTAGCCGAAGCTATTGCGATTGACTCAATACCCGAAGCACAATAACGGTTAATGGTAGAACCGGGAACTTCTACTGTATCCATTGACATTAAGGAAAGCATTCTACCCATATTAAAGCCGGTTTCGGCTTCGGGGAAAGCATTTCCAACAACTACATCATCAATTCTTGATTTTTCAATTTGAGGAAAATCATTTAATAAGTGCCTGATTACAGCTGCTGCAATATCATCAGGGCGTGTAAAACGGAATGCTCCACGGGGTGCTTTTCCTATTGCTGAGCGATATCCTCCTACTATATATGCGTTCATTTTTATTATTTTTTAAATTAAAAATTTATTTTTCCAAAATCAATATCATCGTTGATACTAATTTCTTAAAATTTTACCTTTGGTAATTAAACTTTGCATACGCTCTAATGTTTTACGCTGCATACACAATTCAATAAAGGTTTTTCGTTCCAAATCCAGCAGGTATTGTTCCGATACCTCAGTCATAGCTTGTGAAATATCTCCGCCGGCAAGTGCAGTACCTAATTTCTCAGCAATCAGCTTATCATGCTCCGACATATATTTACCAACAGTCATTCCGTCGGCACCAACATATACTAATCCAAGTGCTTCACGACCCAGAACTTTAATATCATTACGCGGTGCAGGTCTTGAGTAACCTTTCTCAACCATATTCAAAGCTACTTTTTTAGCATAAGCTAATTGATGCTTACGGCTAACAATAACCTCATCAACTCCTTGACGTAAATACCCTAAATCAAAGGCTTCGTATGCCGAAGTAGAAACTTTTGCCTGACCAATGGTTAAGAAACGATTTGTAAAGGCATTGGTTCTAATATCACCTTCTTTTAACTCATCGGATAAACGCAAAGCAAATTCTTTGGTTCCACCACCACCGGGAATAACACCAACACCAAACTCAACCAAACCCATATAGGTTTCGGCATGTGCAATTACTTTATCAGAATGCATACATACTTCGCAACCACCTCCCAAAGTCATTCCGTGAGGAGCAGCAATAACCGGAACTGATGAATAACGCAAACGCATGGTGGTTTTCTGGAACATTTGTACTGCCCAATTCAACTCATCCCACTCTTGTTCAACGGCAAGCATAAAAATCATTCCTACATTTGCACCGGCTGAAAAATGTTCGCCTTCGTTAGAAATAACCAATGCAGAATATTCACTTTCAGCCAAATCGAGTGCTTTGTTCAAACCTTGTAAAACACCCGAACCAATGGTGTTCATTTTTGTATGGAATTCAATATTCAATACACCATCGCCTAAATCAAAAATAGTAGTATCTGCATTTTCCCATATTACATTTGTTTCACGCAATACCTCCAAGGATAAAGTTTCATCTTGTCCGGGAACCTCTTTATAAGCTTTTGTTGGAATATCATAGAAATATTTTCGCCCATTTTCCAATTTATAGAAAGAATGAACACCGGCAGCAAGCATATCATAAACCCATTGTGCAGGTTTTTTACCGGCTTCTTCCATTGCTTTTACCGTTTCTTCAACTCCAACTGCATCCCATGTTTGGAATGGTCCCAGTTTCCAACCGAAACCGGCATTTAAAGCATCATCTACTTTATATATTTCATCAGTAATTTCAGGAATTCTGTTTGAAACAAATTGAAATAGGCTATAAAATGAAGCTCTGTAAAAATCTCCGGCTTTTCCTTTGTCTGCAAATAATACCTTCATTCGTTTACGAAGGTCATCAATTGCTTTTGTTTTTTCAAAAACCGAAAATTTCGGTTTGGGAGCTTCTACATATTCTAAAGTTTCAAAATCAAGCGATAAAAATTTCTTTTTACCGTTTTCAACCACTTTTTTAAAGAAACCTTGTTTTGTTTTTGAGCCTAACCATTTATTATCCAACATTTTTTGTAGATAATCAGGAATTTTAAAGGCATCTTTGGCTTCATCATTTGTAGTTTCGCGAATATTATTAGCCACATGAACCAATGTATCCAAACCAACCACATCGGCTGTGCGGAAAGTTGCCGATTTGGCTCGCCCTATTACAGGTCCTGTTAGTTTATCAATTTCAGGAATGCTTAATCCATATTTTTTTACATTATTAAACAAGTCCATAATGGAAAAAGTACCAATACGGTTAGCTATAAAAGCCGGGGTATCTTTTGCGTGCACAGGAGTTTTACCAAGAAAACGAGCAGCATAATCTCCGAGAAATTCAACAACTTCCGGGTCGGTTTTTGATGAAGGAATAATTTCAAAAAGTTGTAAATAACGTGGCGGATTAAAAAAGTGTGTTCCACAGAAATGTTTCTGAAAATCTTCACTTCTACCTTCAATCATCGCTTCAATAGAAATACCCGAAGTATTAGTAGTAATTAAGGTACCGGGTTTACGGTATTTTTCTACATTTTCAAAAACAGATTTTTTAATATCCAAACGTTCAATTACTACTTCAATAACCCAATCGTAATCTTTAATTTTGGCTAAATCATCATCAAAATTACCTGTGGTAATGCGTTTAGCAAATGATTGCTTATAAATAGGTGAAGGCTTGGATTTAAGAGCCGCTTTCAACGAATCGTTTACAATTCTGTTTCGCACTGCTTTATCCTCAAGTGTAAGCCCTTTTTTCTTTTCTGCATCATTTAGCTCACGCGGCACAATATCAAGCAATAAAACTTCCAGCCCGATATTTGCAAAATGACAGGCAATTCCGGAACCCATAACTCCGGAGCCCAAAACTGCTACTTTATTTATTCTTCGTATCATATTATAATAATTTTAGGATAGTTTGTTTTACCCTGTTAATAAGTGAATCTATTTATTTTTTTCTTCCATAGAAAGTTGATGTTTTTCAATTTCTTGATGTACCTGATCTTTTATAGTATCAAATACTTTAATAAATGTTTGCAAATCAGCTTTACTAATTCTTTTCAATAATTTTTCATTAAAATCGATAATGGTTTTTTTTGATATTTTTCTTGCCGCCACTCCTTTTTCAGTCAAAAATATACGCACAACGCGTTTATCGGTATCATCGCCTCTACGAAAAATAAAGCCATTATCTTCCATATTTTTAAGAAGACGGCTCAAACTTGTAGGCTCCATACCCATTAAAGGAGCAATCTTGGTTGCCGGCGTACCCTCTTTCTCAATATTGATTAAAACATAACCAATAGTTTGAGACAAACCATACTCATGGGCAATCAAATTATACATTCTTGTTATTGAATGCCAAGTAGATTTAATATGATAATCAACAGTCTCTTTCAAATCCTTTCAGTTTTAAATTTATTATGCTTGCATTGCAAATTTACAAAAAAAATATTATGCATGCCAAATATTTTTATAAAATTTATTATAATTGCATAATAAATATACTTATTAGGTTAATAATAATTAATTAATTTTCAATTATTTATAATATTTACAAAATTTTATTCTATGAACAAAGATGATTTAAGCAGCTTCAAGCATATAAAGCATATTCCGTTACGATACGATGACCTGGATACCATGGGGCATGTTAACAACAAAGCATATCTGGCATTTTTGGAGGAGGCTCGAATCGATTTTCATCAAAAAGTTTTTGGTTTAAGCGACATGATGAAGTTTAGTATGGTAGTTGCCAAAATTGAAATAAATTATATGCGTCCGGTTCTATATGGAGATATTTTATATGCCTATTCAAAATTAAATAAATTAGGCAATACAAGTTTTGAAATTCTTACATGGTTTGTAATCAAAAAAAACGAAACGGAATATATAAAGGTATCGGATGCCAATGTGGTTTTGGTAAATATTAATACAAAAACAGGAAAAAGTGTTCCAATTGACGAAACCGAGAAAGAAAAATTAATGGCTTATAAATAAGGTATTGCTTTTTCCAATTTAATACCACGCGAAGCTTTTAAGAGCACATAGTGCTCTTTTATATTTTCTTTTTTAAGATGTTTATTTAAATCATCAACTGTTTTAAAAAATAGGTATGGATAATTCTCCTTGGAAAAACGATAAAACTCATTTCCCACAAAATACGCTTTTGTAAAGTTGAGCTTTTTTATATGCTCAAGTATATTTTTGTGTTCTTCTATACTTACATCTCCCAATTCAAGCAAATCGCCAAGCAGCAATAATTTATTATCTGCATCAATTTTATGAAAATTATTGATTGCCAATTTCATGCTTACAGGATTGGCATTATACACATCTACAATAAGTTTATTTTTACCGGTATGTTTAAACTGCGAACGCTTATTAGTAGGTACGTATTTGTCAATGGCAGAAATTATATCTTTTTTAGGAATTTTAAAATATAAACCGATTTTAATGGCAGCCAAAACATTATAGAAATTGTAATCACCCACTAATTGTGTATTTATTATACTATTATTCCATTTTACCGATAGAAAAATATCATTTTTCTTTATAGCAAATACATTATTTTTATCCACCTTTTTTCCATACAAAACCCTATTGATATTTTCAGACAGCTCCATCAATAAAGAATCATCGGCATTAACAAATAATGTTTTTTCTGATTGTGCAATTTGCAAGTACAACTCATTTTTTGTTTTTTTTACACCTTCAAAACTACCAAATCCTTCTAAATGAGCTTTCCCGATGTTGGTTATCAAGCCATAATCAGGTTGAACAATAGAAGATAAAAAAGCAATTTCGCCCGGATGGTTTGCTCCCATTTCCACAATTCCGAGCTCTGTATCTTTATTCATGGATAATAGAGTAAGCGGAACACCTATATGATTATTCAAATTTCCTTGTGTAGCAAAAGTTTTAAACTTTTTTTGTAAAACAGCATTGATGAGCTCTTTAGTGGTAGTTTTTCCATTGGTACCGGTTATGCCGATAATGGGAATATTCAAATATTTCCGATGAAACTTTGCCAGATTTTGTAAAGATAACAAAACATCATCTACAAAAATAAATTTATCGCTTTTTAGTATTTGCGGATTATCTACTATTGCAAAAGCAGCTCCATTTTCAATTGCAGCATGTGCATATTTATTACCATCAAAGCTTTCGCCTTTTAAAGCAAAAAATAATTGATTTCTTTTAATAATTCGCGTATCCGTAGAAATTCCTTCTGAGTTAAGAAATATTTTATGCAATTTTTCAATATTCATGTTACAAAAATAAAAAACCCGCTCTTATTATCAAGAGCGGGCATATATTTATTTTAAAATTATATCAATTAGAATCCACCGGGGCTTCCAACACGTGTCATGGCACAACGAAAACCAATATTCTCTCTTGCTTTTCGCTCATCCAAGAAACGACGGGTTCCCGGGCTCAACCAATAAACTCGATCATTCCAACCACCGCCTTTATAAACTCTGGCACGGTCGCTAACCAAGGAAGTCATGCCTCTTCCTTTTGGTCCTGAACCTGAATAATACATTCTATCAGAACCTCCGCCGGTTTCGGCATTTAACCAATCCCCTTGATCAGTTATACTTGATTCAACATCACCATCGCGATAGTTAATATTGTTGGCTGTATGATAATTTACTCTGGAAACACTCTCTTCATCTGTAACAGGATCATAAATAATACGTCCAAGAGAATCTTTATCGGCTATTGACCCATCTTCATTTCTTCTAACTTTCTTGAATACATTACCACGGAAAGGTCTGAACTCTTCAACATCCATAGATGACATCGCACGATAAACATCTAAGCACCATTCGTTCACATTACCAGCCATACAGTATAATCCATAATCATTTGGCCAATAAGCATCAACAGGTGCAGGAATAGAAGCATTATCGTTTAATGCACCGGCTACCCCCATCATATCACCGCGTCCGCGTTGAAAGTTTGCACGAAATTGTCCCATGTTTTGTTTTGTATCATTACGCACATAGTTTCCATTCCATGGGTAGATTTTTTTATTTACAATACGTTCGGGAGACCCCACTGAATTTTCAATTAAAGCCAAAGCAGCATATTCCCATTCAGCTTCGGTGGGGAGTCTGTATTTGGGTAACATAATTCCATCTTCCATATTTGCATGGCGGTCTTCCCCTTCAAGGTTTTTTAAATTTTCACGTACACCTCTGGTATATTGACCGGCAAGATATGCTTCGGTATTAAAGTTATCTTCGTCAACTTGATCAGGATCCATTTCAAGAATACCTTCATCAATAAGCAGTTTTTCGTTAACACGATCGGTACGCCAAGCACAATAATCTGTTGCTTGCAACCAGCTAACCCCCACTACGGGATAATTATGATAGGCGGGATGTCTAAAATAATATTCAACATAGGGCTCGTTATAAGCTAAACGTTTTCGCCAAACTAATGTATCCGGCAATGCTTTTAAATACACCTGCGGGTAGCTAACAAAAACTCTTTTAATCCAGTTTAAATACTCACGATAATCAACATTTCTTACTTCGGTTTCGTCCATATAGAAAGAAGCAACTGTAACCCTACGCGGAACATTATTCCAATCATAAATTACATCGGGTTCGGTTCTACCCATAACATAGGTACCCCCTTCAATTAATACTAATCCCGGTCCTGCTTCCTGCTCAATGTATGGAACAACTTCAAAACGCCCCATATCAGGATCATTGTAGGGCCATCCTGTGGTAGAGGATTCTGTACCAATTCCTTTACTACCTCCTCCAAAGCAAGCGCTTAACGATATTAAAATACCAAAAAGTACAATCGTCAATAAGTTTGATATAATCTTCATAGTTTACTTTTTATTATTTTATGCAAATATAACTAAAAATCAGGACAACTTATTGTACCGTAATCCTTAATTTTTTTTCGACAATTAAATAAATACACCAGTGAAAGTTCATGAGTACCCCATGAATGCTTAAAAAAGCGCGATAGAGTAACATCATAACTATACCCAATTTTCATCTGTTTAACATCCATATGAAATGATAAAATTATTGCATCAAAATGCATTTTTAAATCTTGACGAAAAAATGCACCCACAGCTACTTGTGAAACGTCAAAATACATGCCATAATAAAGCATATTTAAACTTTGCTGGCGCACATACACTATATTTGGTTCAAAAACATATACCGGTTTTTTAGGGTCACTTTTAAAAACAGGTAATGCTGCTCCGGCATGAACAATCATTTTCATGGGTAAGTAAATATTGTGGTCTGGTACAATATTTTGTGGAATATGACTTATATTAACACCGGCAAAATAATTTTTAAATTTATATAATATAGCCGCTGAAAAATCAGGTGTTATTACCGGCTGAATGTTAATATTCTCGGTATTTGAATATATAACTCCGTAACGGGGATCAATCATATCGGCAAAAACCAAGTTTGATGTATTCACACTACGCTGATAAACAGATGCCTGAAATGCAAAACTAACAGAATTGTTTGTTTTAAATTTAACATGATGTGCATAAATAAAATTAGCACTAAATTGATTGAAAACTCCGCCTTGATCG
>JALSLF010000542.1 GCA_026988445.1 Bacteroidales bacterium | reverse complement strand
AATTTGCCATTTACACATGGCGGAATGATTGCTTTAATGAACATATTTGAGCACCCCGAAGCATATCAGGTTGCCTTTGCCGGAGTCCCTGTTAGCGATTTGATTGCCCGCTTGGGATATCTAACCCAAGACTATCGTGATTTATATTCTGCTGATTATCATATAGGGAAAACCGTTTATGAGGATGTAGAAGAATACAAAAGGCGCTCGCCGGCATGGAATGCTCATAAGTTTAAAAATACACCTTTATTAATCCATACAAACACAAACGATGATGATGTAAATGTTTTGGAAGTTGAACACCTAATTCAGGCACTTAAAGCCGAAGGTAAAAAATTTGAATATGAAATATATAAAGATGTAGAAGGTGGTCATTCGTTTGACAGAATTGATACTCAAATTGCTCAAAAAATAAGAGTAAAAATATATAAATTTTTGGCAAAATATTTAAATCCGCCTAAGCCGATAAAATCTGTACCGGAATTAAAAAAAGCAGCATATCGGTTTTAACCTAAATTGAGCGATTATGTATAAAAAGAAGTGCCAAGATATTGAGATTAAAAAATTTAGAAAAAAAGTAAGAATACTTTCAAGTATTTGAGTCTTTTTTTGTAAATCTTTTTAACTCAATAGATTGGTGCTTATTGAAGTAGATAATCGCTCAATTTAGGTTTAAGCTAAAATGAGCGATTATATGTTTAAAGCTTTCGCTACTTTTAAGCGAAAGCTTTTTTTTATTTTTGAGCAAACTCATTAAACCAATTTTTTGCACCCAAAAGGCACGGGAACAAACAAGTTGAATGTGTTCCTCCTTGCAAAGGATTAACTAAGTCTGCATTATTTACACCATTTGCAATAAAATGATCCAACGCTTTTTGTGAATTTTCTATTGGTACGGTTACATCGCCATCGCAATGAAACATACGGATAGGAGCAACAGGCACCCAATCATATAAATCATTATCTTTCAAAGCATCCCAAATTTTTTGATTTGTATGATTAAAAATTTCATTATAAGCTGCATCAGTTAATATATCCGAGGGTATTGAAGGCATCACATCATTAACATCTGACAAAGTATATAAATTCTCCCCGTTAAAATAAGGGGGCAAACTCGTATTATAGGGTGCCTTAAAATTAGCTTCCAAGTTATCATAAAAATGATATACGGAATTGTATGCATACAGCATATAGGGTAAATAGCCGGGCGACTTATATGCCTCTTTTCTTAAAACAATATCTGCCATTATTCCCGATACATCAAAAGGGCCAGCCATTGGTGCACTTGCAGTTACTGTAAATTCATCAGCATAATCTTGTTCAATAGCTTGATGAGTAGCCATAGTAGCATGCCCGCCTTGCGAATAACCAAGTAAAAATAATTGATTATTGATGGAGATACCCAGTTCACTTAGTTTATTTTTTGCAGCTCTTATCATATCAATACTCGCCGTAGCCTCAGACTTGGCGTGCATATAAGGATGCAAACCCTCTCCTGCTCCCAAACCAAGATAATCAGGCATACAAACTACATAACCTTCGGTTCCGAAAATCAAGCCAATTTCCATTCCTGAGCCAAGTGCCAAAGTAGAAGGTACAATATTATCTTTCAAAACAGTTCCATGTTGAAAACTTAACAAAGGCGAAACCGTAGTTTTGCCTATAGGAACTGCCAATAAACCCGAGGCTATTGTTTCTGAACCGTCAGGATTAATAGTCTCATATTTAATACTATATAAATCAACACCATAAGTATAGTTTATCTGACTTGCAAAAGAATAGCTGTATAACGACAACAATGCCTTTATATCGGTAGTAGTTCTGGTTCCGGATTTTTCACTATCAGTAATTTGCCCCCGTTTAAAAACATGCGGCTCCGGATTATCGTTTTTACAAGCATTTATTAAAAATACAATTCCCAAAAGAAAGATTAATTTGGTTTTCATGTGATTATTTTTTTTAATTTCTACTGTTTATTCTTTGTTTTTAAATCAAAACTATATTTTAAAGAAAATATGTGAGAATAGGGTGCAATACTTAAATCACCAACATCTGTTAAAGCATAATCAAAAGTAATGTTAAAATAAGAAAAACCGATACCAATAGTAGGTTGCAACATGAATTGATTTTCTTGATTAATATCCTCTACAATTTGAAAACCTGTAAACCCGCCACGTATGAAAACATTTTTAAGATAGCTAAATTGAAAACCAAGACTTGGCTCAATACTTACCGGGTCAAATTTTATTAACGAATTATGAGCTCCATCAAAAAATACAGCCACATCAATCTCTACAAGCGCATTGATTTTATCGTTTATTTTAAAATCACGTGCCGCAGCCAATAATAATTTAGGGACGGTAATTTCCAATGAATTATCGGGAACTTCGTTGCCGGTTTCAATAAAAGTTTGTTCAAAAAGCTCTTTGTTAAAAATCCAAATATTAAAAGTAGATGTAGCATCACGCAAAACTGAGCCAAAACACCATTGATTTAAACGATATTGTGCTCCAATATCAAAACCAAAACCATAAGCTTTAGCAAAATCTGCCTGTGCGCGATAGATTATTTTGACATTCCCTCCAAAACTTAAACCCCTAATTTTGCTCATACGACTATACGAAAACAAAAAGGCATAATCGGCTATTGAAAAATAGCTAATGCGGTTATAATTAACATTACCGTTTGCATCAATCAGGTTTAATGTATTAGGAATATCATCCACACCAAAACGTATCAACGAAAAACTCAAAGCAGAACTATCGTTAATTTTATAGGCTGCTGCCAGATAATCGTATTGTGCCAAACCTGAAAAATAATTGGAATGCATTAATGAAACTTCAATCTGCTTATCTGATTTAATTACACCGGCAGGATTCCAATATCCCGAGTTGACACCTGCAATATTAGCAATGACAGAATTGCCCATACTTAATGATGATGCATCAACTCCTATATTTAAAAATTCATTGCTGTAAACACGTACCTGTGCTTTGAATGTATAACTAAAAGCAAAAATTAAGCTTGTTATAAATATTTTTTTAATCATTAAATTGTTTATAAACACCAAAAAACAAAAATAATACAAAGTGTAGTTTAAAAAGCTAAAATAGGTATAATTTTTTTTGGTACTACTGCAAATTTAGTCGGAAATCAAAAAAATATTCAATATTCAATATTCAATATTCAAAAAAATACATAAAATATTAAACTGGATACATATACATGCTGATAACAATTATAATCTAATAGGAATGGTATCTATTTTCATTGTTTATTGAATATTGTTTATTGAGTAACTTGTCCGACTTTTGGCGGATTGTTTATTGAGTAACTTTGTCTTACTGGTGGATTTAAAATTATATATACCCACTAAAATGGTAGTATAATTTTTTTTTATGTATATTGCACTTGAGTTTAGAGTCAATAATTTTGGCAGGAATATTGCTATGATTTTTATAAAGTAATTGTAAATTTTACAAGTACAATGTAAATTGTTTTATACATATTTTACTTTTATCTATTAAAAAAATGACAGATAGAACTTTACAAAATTTACATAAAAATTTTATTTTTTCAATGAAATTACTACATTTACACAATAATTCTTTACATAAATGTCCAAAAATAATTTTATAAGCCGGAATATACCGAATTTTTTTACGCTAATGAACTTATTATCAGGTTCAATTGCTATTGTTTTATCATTTGAAGGAAGAGGAAATTTAATTTTAGCATCCTATTTTATATACATTGCCGGAGTGTTTGATTTTTTTGACGGCTTTTCGGCACGTGCTTTAAAAGCAACATCTGCTATGGGTAAAGAATTAGACTCATTAGCGGACATGGTAAGTTTTGGTTTGGCGCCTTCTATGATTTTATATCAATTATTAAAATCGAGTTTGCAAATTAAACAATTTTCGTTTTCACTTCCGGCATGGAATATATTTATTTTATTTTCGGCATTTTTAATCGCACTATTTTCAGCTTTACGTTTAGCAAAATTCAATATTGACGAAAGTCAGAAAGAAACCTTTATGGGTTTGGCTACACCTGCCAGTGCTATGCTAATTGCTTCAATACCTTTAATTGCAGATTTTAATCCTACACATTTATACTTATTTCCACAGTTTACAAAAAATACTTTTTTCTTTTTAAGTGTGATTTTATTTAGTGTATATATTGTTAAACCAATTGTTTTACTTCCGCTTATTGCAATTATTTCAAGCTTATTGGTAGTTAGATTGCCAATGTTTTCCTTAAAATTTAAAAACTATAAATTTGAAGATAATGTAATAAGGTATGCGTTTTTGTTTTTTTCGATAGTTTCTTTTGCTGTTCTTGAAATACTATCAGTACCCATAATATTTATTCTTTACATTTCATTTTCAGTATTTAACAATATTTTCAGCAAAAAAGAAGACGAAGAGGCACCAAAAGTATTAACGGAAAATATGAAGAATTAATTAAACCCTTTAAAATGTTATATGTCTTCTAATGAAACTCCAAAGCGCTCATCTTCAATATTTCCAAGAGGTTCTACATGTATATTTACATCATATACATTTTTTAAATGTTCTTTAATTTTTTGATGTACTTTCATAGCAATATCATGTCCTTGCTTAACACTTAAACGTTCATCAACTTCAATATCCATATCAATGATGTGCAAATGACCTTGTTTGCGCACACGAACTTTATGCGGATTATGAGCTTCAGGAACTTCTTTAACCGCTTTAAATATGCTTTTATAAACCTCAGGATCTGAACAGCCGTCCATCAACTCTTCATTTGTTTTTATAAAAATATCGTAAGAAACCTTAATTATCCAAAGGCTAACTAATAATGCAGTAAGTATATCTAAAATAGGAAGATTAAAAATGTAAGTAAAAATCAGTCCGGCAAGTACCGAAGTGGAAATTAAAATATCATTTTGCATATTTTTACCATTGGCAACCAACATCATACTGTTCAATTTTTTGCCTCTTTTACGTAAATACTGCGCCAATAAAAACTTAGCAATAATCGAAAAAAGAGTAACATAAATGGCAGCAAACTCAGGCATTTCAGGCTTTTCGTAAAAATAGATACGTTTTGCCGAACTGATAAACAACTGTAAACCTGCATAAAAAATAACAAAGGAAAGAAATTTGGCAGCAATAGTATCGGCACGGTTATAACCAAAAGGGTATTTAATATTGGGTTTACGATCAACAATTTTTCCGGTAAATAGCGTAATTAATGAGGTAATAATATCGCTTGCAGAATCAATTCCATCAGCAAGAACAGCCATACTACCCGATATAATCCCTATTCCAATTTTCAGAACTGCTAAAACAGTGTTCCCGATAATGGCAACCCACGATGCTCGTTCAATTTTTTTTCCTCTCGGGTTTTTTAAACTCATATTTTATATAGAATAAATGAATAATTGAATGAAAGTACGAATAGAGTAAACTATTGCATAAACCTTTAAGCTGAATTAAACAATTTTCTAATTCCGAAAAATAAATACAATAATTCTGTAAAAATATTACAAATATCATATTTCTTGATAAATAATTATTCTAAATTTGTTTTTAAAACCAAAATTGAACGATTATGTACAAAAAGAAGTGCCAAGATATTGAAATTAAAAAGTTTAGAAAAAAAGTAAGAATACCTTCAGGTATTTGAGTCTTTTTTTGTAAATATTTTTAACTCAATAGATTGGTGCTTATTGAAGTAGATAATCATTCAATTTTGGTTTAATTTACCAAACTTAAAATTATTTGATTATGAGAGATAGAGAAGTGTTAATGAACCCCAATAAATTGGTTCGCCATATTAAAAAACCCGCATCTGAATTTACCAAACATGATATTATACAATTTATTGATGAAAACAATATTGAACTCCTCAATTTTAAATACGTTGGTGAAGACGGGAAATTAAAAACCCTGAATTTTGTTATTACCAGTAAAGATTATCTTGACTCGGTACTTTCAACCGGCGAACGTGTAGATGGTTCAAGCCTTTTCTCATTTATTGATGCAAACCGGAGTGATTTATATGTAATCCCACGTTTCAAAACAGCTTTTGTAGATCCTTTTGCCGAATCGCCGACTTTAAATATTTTATGCTCATTTTATACAGCCGAAGGTGAACCTTTGGAAAGTGCTCCTGAATATATTTTAAAAAAAGCACTTACCGATTTCAAAAAAAGCACAGGCTATGATTTTTATGCTATGGGCGAATTAGAGTATTATGTTTCCGGTTCCAAAGGCAGCCTTTATCAAGCTCCGCCACAAAAAGGTTACCATACATCCTCTCCTTTTACACGTTGGGAACATCTGCGCATTGAAGCCATGCAATTAATAGCTCAATCCGGCGGAAAAATTAAATACGGACATTCAGAGGTAGGAAATTTTGCCAACGAAACCGAAGAGTACGAGCAACATGAAATCGAATTTATGCCGGTTAGTGCCGAAGATGCTGTTGACCAACTGATTGTTGCCAAATGGATTTTACGAATGCTGGGCAAAAAATATGATGTACAAATCAGCTTTGCACCTAAAATTACCGTAGGTAATGCCGGAAGCGGACTACATATTCACATGATGCTTGTCAAAGACGGTGAAAATAAAATGATTGAGAATTTTCAACTTAGCGAAGCTGCAAAAAAAATGATTGCCGGATTATTAAAACTAGCGAGACCATTAACTGCCTTTGGAAACACTATTCCTATTTCTTACCTGCGTTTAGTACCTCATCAGGAGGCACCTACAAAAGTTTGCTGGGGCGATACCAACCGCTCGGTATTGGTTCGGGTACCATTAGGGTGGGTAGCCGAAACCAACATGATAAAAAATGCAAATCCGCAAGAAATAGGAGAAATACCTTATATACCGGGCAAACAAACCGTTGAATTCAGAGCACCCGATGGTTCAGCCGATTTATACCACCTGATGGCAGGACTGATTGTTGCAGCTAAAAACGGTCTTTTAGACAAAAATTCATTAAAAAAAGCAGAAGAGCTATATGTAAACGTGAATATATTTGCCGAAGAAAATAAACAATTACTTAACAAGTTAGACAGTTTACCGCAATCATGCTCAGAGTCAGCTGAAAGTCTTGAAAAAAACCGTAAATATTTTGAGGAGAATAATATATTTCCGAAAGGAACCATTGACCGATTTATAAAAACACTTAAAAGCTACGAAGATAAAGATTTAAGTGAACGGCTTTACGGAAAAAAAGATGAAATTAGAAATTTGGTGGAAAAATATATTCATTGTTCGTAGTACAACTTTTTATGCGTTTTTTCTTTGTCGAAATTGAGGCGACGAAGCTTGCAGCTGTTCGCCAACCGGTGGACTGCAAAAGGCTTGGAACAGTCTGTCCCGATTTTTTTCGGAAAAAAGTCCGGCAAAGAAAAAATGCACCTTTGGTAAACTTAATATTTTAAAATATTTGCACGAAAGCAATGTATGTATTTGATATAAAACGAAATACATATGAAATTATTAAGTTTATGAACGGTGAAGCCCTCACCGAAGGTAATTAAGCAGCTTAGAAGCAATAGCACCAAAGGTGCAAAGTATTACAACATTGGGTACAACCCAATGACCTCTAATACAAATAAAAATAAGCACCAAAGGTGCGAAATAATCCGGTATTGAACCCGTAACTATATTCGACTGTAAAATCAAAATCATACCTGTTAATTGTCGGGTAAGTTTATCTCGCACCTTTGGTGTTTAGCTGTTTTTTGAAACAATACACCTACCCCCTTGGGATAGGCTATTATATTCCGCACCTTTGGTGCTAAGAAATTGCTTGTGATTTTTTATAGTTCAAATTTTCTGATTAAA
>JALSLF010000541.1 GCA_026988445.1 Bacteroidales bacterium | reverse complement strand
TAAAAAAGATTTCAAAAGCTGTAAGAGCTACCGGCACACCTTTTATATATTTCCCTAAGGGTTTAGGCTTTGGTTTAAATAAAGTAAATAAAGATATTTGCGATTTTGTAAGTATTGATTGGCAAACACCTATAAAAGAAGCACGAAAAATCATTGACAAAGAAGTAGGTTTACAAGGAAATCTTGATCCACGCATATTGTTTGCCGATAAGAAAAGCATTGAAACGGAATTAATTAAATATCGTGATTTTGGAAGAGAAAATAAAAATTGGATTTTCAATCTCGGACATGGTTTTTTGCCCGAAACACCTTTTGAAAATGCAAAATTTATTACCGATTGGATGAAAAGTGATTGGTAGCAGCTTTGCTAAACTTCAAATCGTCCTTTAGGACATTTGAACGTTTAGGATTTGTAAATCGCTGAAACTTGTCCGGTTACCGGTGGGTTGTTACTGGTTTCTGGTTACTAATCGATTACATATTAAAATATCTATGCAAATTTGCGTTCACCTGTGGATTAAGCTTTTTCCGAAGGAATAAAACACAATTATTTGTCAAATCTTCGGATAAATACATTATCCTATTAATAAAATAAAGAGTATGAATATAGATTTAATAAAAAAATACAATCAACCCGGACCGCGATATACCAGTTATCCGCCGGCTACTTTTTTTCATACCGGCTTTACAGCTGATGATTATAAAAAGCATATTTTGAAATCAAACAATGAGCAACCGGAAAATATCAGTTTTTATGTGCATATTCCGTTTTGCTCTAAATTATGCTTGTTTTGTGGCTGCAATACTACCATCTTACGTGGTGAAGATACCGTTAAAGCCTATATTGATGCAGTTATTAAAGAAATTGAAACAGTTGCAGGATTATTGGATGAAAAGCGGAAAATTAGTCAAGTACATTGGGGGGGAGGAACGCCTAATGCAATTTCATTAGACCACATTGAGCGAATAATGAAAACATTCGGTAAATATTTTAGCTATACCGATAATGCTGAAGTTGCTATGGAAGTAAATCCTGCTTATCTTGATTTTAAAGATATTGACCGCTTGGCAGAAATTGGTTTTAATCGTTTAAGTATTGGTATTCAAGATTTTGACCCGGAAATATTAAAGTTGGTTAATCGAGATGTTTCTGTACATCCTGTAAAAGATTTGGTTGCGTATATGAAAAAAGCCGGATTTGAAGGGGTGAATTTAGATTTAATATATGGTTTACCACATCAAACCGTAGAAAGTTTCAAGAAATCGGTAGCACAAGCCATTGAAATTTCGCCCGACCGTTTGGTAACTTTTTCTTATGCACATGTTCCTTGGGTAAAAAAAGCACAAAAAAAGTTAGAAACCTATGGTTTACCCAATCCCGAAGAAAAACTGAAAATGTTTGATGCCGGTTTAAAAATGCTTACCGAAGCCGGTTATGTTTCTATTGGAATGGATCATTATGCCAAGCCTGATGATGAGCTGAGCAAGGCATTAAAAAACAGGAAGCTACACCGTAATTTTCAAGGCTATGCCACGCGTGAAACTACCGGACAGGTTTATGGTTTTGGTACATCATCCATTAGTCAATTAAACGGGGCATACATACAAAATACCAAACTGCTGAACAAATATATTGAAAGTGTTAATGCATCAGGCTTTGCTGTTGAACGGGGTTATGAATTAAGCAAAGAAGATATTATCCGTAGGGATATTATCACTGAAATAATGTGTAACGGATATTTGAATATGAATGAAAAAGCCGATGAACATAATATTTCCTTTGAAGATTTAATTCGTATTGTTGATTTTTCGGAAGATAAACTTCAAAAATTTATTCAAGACGATTTAATTTCATTTAATAAAAATATTTTGGAATTAAAATCCGAAGGTTTTTTTGTAGTACGGAATATTGCTATGGCTTTTGACCCTTTGTTAAAGATTAAAGATGCACAATATTCAAAAACAGTTTAAACTTTTAAGTGCGTATTTATGACAACAGATACTTTAATTATAGGTGCCGGATTAACCGGTTTAACTACTGCCTTTTACTTAAAAAAAGCCGGTAAGAAATTTCTTGTTTTAGAAAAATCAGCCACTTATGGCGGTGCTATTAAAACAGAAAGTAAAAACGGTTTCTTATTTGAGAAAGGACCAAATACCGGAGTAGTTGGTACACCTGAAACGGCTGAGCTTTTTGAGGATTTAGCTGATAAAGTAAAAATTGAGATTGCCGGTGATGAGGTTAATAAGCGATATATTTTAAAAAACGGAAAATGGGAAGCTTTGCCCGGCGGTTTATGGGAAGGAGTAACAACACCTTTGTTTACATTTAAAGATAAACTACGTTTATTGGGAGAACCTTTTCGTAAAAAAGGAAATAATCCGCACGAAACTCTTGCAGACTTGGTAAAACGTCGAATGGGAAAAAGTTTTTTAAACTATGCCATCGACCCTTTTATTCTCGGAGTATATTCAGGCGACCCTGCATATCTTGTACCTAAATATGCTTTACCTAAACTATATAATTTAGAGCAGGACTATGGCAGTTTTATTGGTGGTGCTTTAAAAAAAGGATTTGCCAAAAAAGAAGAACGTGAAAAGAAAGCTACGCGAAAAGTCTTTTCTGTTGAAGGTGGTTTGGCGAATTTGACCAAAGCACTATACGAAACAGCAGGAAGTGATAACTTTATTTTTGAAGCAATAAATATTATTGTAGAACCCGAAGCCGGTTTTTTTACGGTTCGTTTCACAAAAGACGGACAAGAGCAAAGTATTCATGCAAAGAAAGTAATTACTGCAACCGGTGCTTTTGCTTTACCCGAAATTTTACCTTTTGTTCCAACGGAACAAATGCAAAAAATAAGCAATTTAAAATATGCACGTGTAGTTGAAGTCGTTTTAGGTTTTAACAATTGGGAAGGTATGCCGCTTGATGGTTTTGGCGGACTAATTCCTTATATTGAAAACCTCGATGTTTTGGGTTATTTGTTTTTATCAACATTTTTAAAAAACAGAGCACCCGAAAAGGGAGCATTACTCACTTTATTTATGGGAGGTGTTCGTAAAGATTACATCAATGATTATCCGGATGATAAAATTAAGAAAATTGTGGAAGATGAAACCCTTAATTTAATGAAATTAACTAATTTTAAGCCCGGTTTATTTAAAATTATCAGACATAAACAAGCCATTCCGCAATATGGAGCAGATAGTGGAGCGCGTTTTAAAGCCGTTGAAGAAATTCAGAGCCGATACAAAGGCTTAATTATCGGTGGAAATTTAAAAGACGGTATTGGTATGGCTGACAGGATAAAACAAGGTAAATTATTAAGTGAAATTGCCGATTAATTTAATTGTATGTACGAGGTATTTATAAATATACACATCTGGGCGAGTATTCTGTTTAGCTTAACAGCGGTTATTTTGTGTTTCTATTATACGGTAACTATAATAAAAGATGCAGAATTTTCAAAAACTCATCTTTTTTTGGAAAATACCTTTATTATTTTGTTGTATTTCGGGCTTATAATGGGGATTGTTCTTTATTTTTTTATTCGCCCTGATGAGAACGCCCAAATGACTATTGAGCAGGCAAAAGGAGCTATGAGTTCGCGTTTTTGGTCAATTGAACATTTTAGTGTGATGCTTTTTGCCCTTATGTTGGCACAAATCGGAAAAATATTTACCGTACGTTCCACACTTTCAAAAGATAAATTAAAATATGCTTTGTTTTATTACGGTTCCGCTACAATAGTTACTTTCATATCTACCGGATTTTATTTGTATTACAGGGTTTAAGTATGATTTTATGACAAAAACTGCCGTTCTAATTATTAATCTGGGCACTCCCGATAGACCTTCGCGTAAAGCGGTTGCAAAATTTTTAGCTGAATTTTTAGGAGATGGACGGGTAATTGATCTTCCGTACTTATTTCGTAAATTATTGGTGAATTTAATTATTGTTCCTTTTCGTGCAGGTAAATCTGCCGAGATGTACCGGCAATTATGGACAAAAAAGGGCTCGCCTATATTATATAACACGCAAAAACTTAGCAATAAATTACAAAAACAACTGCCGGATAAATACGAAGTATTTATGGCTATGCGTTACGGAAAACCTTCGATGGATGAAATTTTATTTGAAATCGAGGCAAAACAGTTTAATAAATTGATTATTGTTCCTTTGTTTCCGCAATATGCTTCATCAACAAGCGGAACCATTATTGAAAAAGCTTTAAACATAATTAGTCGCCGGAATTATGTCCCTGAATTGAAAATTATATCTGAATTTTATCAAAACTCTTTTTTTATAAAGGCTTGGGCAGATAAAATAAGAAAATCCGGTTTTGAGAACTATGAACATATTTTATTTAGTTTTCATGGTTTACCGGAGCGTCATGTAGAACGAACTCATGAAGATAAAGCTTGTTCTGTTTTTAATTGCGAAACAACAATACACGAGCAAAATCATGCCTGTTACCGTGCTCAATCTTATGAAAATGCCCGTTTAATTGCCCAAGAGTTAGGTATAACGGAGAAAAAATATACGGTTTGTTTTCAATCGCGTTTCGGGAAGCGTTGGCTAAGCCCGTTTACTGAGGACTTAGTTATGGAAAGTGCAAAAAACGGAGTAAAAAAAATATTAGTTGTGCCTTTGTCTTTTGTAGCCGATTGTTTGGAAACTATTGTTGAAATCGGTACGGAATATCGTGAATTATTTACTCAAAACGGTGGTGAAAAATTGGAAATGGTGGATAGTTTAAATGATGATGATTTGTGGGTGGAGAGTTTGCAGTCAATAATTGTTGATTAAAATTTTCTATAATTAATCAGGTAACGGCTTAATGCCGAAACCTGATTAAAGTACTGTTTTATTTGGTATTGCCTTATTTTAACGAAAGCTTTTTCTTAATTTCTTTTGGAACAGCATCTTTATGTACCATAATGTCGGTTGTTTTTAGGCGTACAAATGCTTCTGATGCATAAAAATAGCCATCACGTCCGCCGTTTCCCCATGAATTTTTAACAATATAGTATTTTGTGCCGTTTGGGTCGTGTGCCATGCCTACGATATGCATTCCGTGGTCATCGGTGGTTTTTAGGTTGTCAAATTCTTCTTGGCGCAACTCTTGAGTTATTTTTTTCTCAGGTACGGGATTTTCAAAAGTGTACATGTTTTTTTTCAAATCTGCAGTAATTGATTTATCCCATTTAGCACTTTCCAAATTATCCATTTCTTCGGGCGATGATGCGGGAACAATGGCTAAACCGTTTTTCCACGAAAATCCTTTTTCGCTTACATCCGAAGCCCAAGCTACCGTATATCCGTTTTTTAAAGCATTATCAATTACTTGCATCATTTCATCCAAAGGTAAATTATATACACTGCCCCACAACCAGTTATCGGGTATCTCAATCATAAAAGTTTTATAAAACGGATGGTGCGTAAAAGAACTGATTTCGATGTAATCGTCAGGATTTAAGCCTAAAACTTCTTTTGAGAATGATTTTGGCGTATATTCTTTGCCTTTATAAGTAAATTTTTCAGGTTTTTTACCTAAATAAGCATCTAAAATTCCTGAAAAACCGGTTTTCCAAGCAGTAGAAAGCTTTTTGTTTTTATTTTTTACTACTCCGTCAATATAATCTTTGAGTAATTCGTCCATTTCGCCGTGAACGTGCATATTTTCGCCGTAATTTAAGCCGGGATAAACATTTTCGGGAACCAGACCGTAGTTTTTGAGTACATAAGTTACATCGTGAAATGCTCCACCGCCGCCAAAATTAAGTGCTCCGAACAAACGAACGGTTTTTATGCCTTTGTCGTAATAACTGTTGCGTACTGCCCACATTTCGGAAAGGTCAAATTCGCCTTTTCCCATGCGTATCAGTTCTGATTCGAGAAATGAGATTGCCGAGAAACTCCAACAGGTACCTGAACGGTATTGATTTTTTACGGGTGTGTCTTTTAGACGAATATCATCGGTGAATTTGTACTGGGCTGTAAGTGTTGCTCCGGCTGATAGAAATAGTATTAGCAATAGTGTAAATACATTAATTTTTTTCATAATCGTTACTTTTAGTGAATATTTAAGAACAAAGCTAATAATTTTGAATTTTATGAGACTTGTTTTTTAACATGTTTTAAACCTAAATTGAGCGATTATCTACTTCAATAAGTACCAATCTATAGAGTTAAAAAGATTTACAAAAAAAGACTCAAATACATAGAGGTATTCTTACTTTTTTCTAAACTTTTTACTTTCAATATCTTGGTACTTCTTTTTGTACATAATCGCTCAATTTAGGTTTAAAATTTACGGTTTGTTTGGGCTTGAATGGTTGAATATTTATTTACCAGCTTTTGATTTAACAATATTTACACCTTAAATATGAACAAATATTTTTACTTTTTTCTAAACTTTTAATTTCAATATCTTGGCGCTTCTTTTTGTACACAATCGCTTAATTTAGCGTATAAAAATCAAAAGCGATTTTTTAGCATCAAAGGTGCAAAATATAGTAACATTGGGTACAGCCTAATGACTTCTAATGAGAAAAAAGGCTGAAAGCCTGATTTATATTAGCCCAATGGCAAGGCCTTGGGATAAATCAAACACTATATAAAAGCAGCCTGAAAGGCTAAGTTAAATTGCACTTACAGTGCGCATATCATTGTCAATTGTCGAGTAAGTTTATCACGCACCTTTGGTGCTTATCTGTTTTTGAAATAGTATACCTATCCCTTTGGGATAGGCTATTGTATTCCGCACCTTTGGTGCTAAGATGTAAATTGCAATTTTAGATTCTTCTTTAATCTTCATGACTGGTGTTCTGGGATTTGGGGCATCTTAATTCTCATTGGGTCAATTGTACTGAAACTCTATTAGGTGAAAAACTCTGTCAGATGCTGAGGCAGATAGGTTTGGGTGCTTGCGCAGGCTGACAGGTTTGGGCGAGCTGCGGCAGGGATTGAAGCGGATAGCTCCCGATGGTGAAAAATATACAAAACCAAAGGGGAAAGAGCGACCAACGGAAGCTCCTTTGCCCTTTATGGTTTTGTTATTTTTCATTATCGGGACTATGAGCGGAAAGCCCGTAGCCGCCCTAAAAATTAATCATCTTAACTTGGATGTAAATATCGGTGTTTCTGCCTTTATCATCGGTGCAGGAAATTTTTATGCGCCCTTCGGGTGGCTTGAAAAACAACTTGTCGGTGGCTTTTGCCGATTTATAAAATTTATCGTTGATGTACCAAAAAACTTTGTTTACATCGATGGCTGCGTTGCAAGTGAGTAGCATTCGGGTTGTATCGTTTTTGTCGATATAGTATTCAAGATTATTGACGGGCGATGTGATTTCGGGCAAGTTATCGGTGAAAATGCGGTTGCATTCGGGATTGTGTGGCGGCGGTTTGAGGTATTTAATTTGATTGTCTTGGAAATAGTTTACAATTTCGGGCGGATAATTGGGATACCATGCTGTAATATAGCCGGTTTGTGGTAGGCAGGATGTGCAATAGGCAATGCTGCTGTCGGGCGAAATCATAACTTTTTTGAGGTGTTGGCATTTTTTATTGCTTGAAACTTGCGGAATGTATAAATCGTCAGTTAAATTGTTGCAAAAAGTGTTGGGCAGCAAGCCTGTTTCGGAACAAACGGTGCGGTAGGCTACATCTTCGGGCATTGTAAACCACTCTGCTTGCGAATGGTAATCGATGGTGTTAAAAATCTCGAAAAGTAAGGGGGCGGCTGTTTGTGCACCGCTTAAATGCTCTACACTTTCGGCTGAAAAATTACCTACCCAAACACCAATCGTGTAATTTTTATTGTAACCAATGCTCCATGCATCTTTTCTGCCGTAGGAAGTGCCTGTTTTCCA
>JALSLF010000540.1 GCA_026988445.1 Bacteroidales bacterium | reverse complement strand
GTAAGCTTTGTATCAAGAATTAATTTCTGTTCGCTCATATTCTTATCAAAAATTTGGCAAAGTAGATGTCTGAAAGGTTTAATTGAAAATTTCCTACGGCTTGAACCTCCTATTTGGTCAGTATATCTATCAGAAAACATATATATTTTATCACCGGCTTGTATTTTAAAAAGTTTATTGGTAAAAGGTTTTTCAACAATATACCACCCTATGGGCATTTTATCAGGTTTTATCTCTATAAGTAGGTTTTCTTCATGTTCGCTATGAACTTTAAATTCTTTAAGTGTTTTTAAATTAGCATTAGATTTTTTCCGGCAGATATACAAAGGTCGAAACGCACCCGCAAATTGAATTTGCATATTTTCTTCATCAATTATAATTAAAGCGATATCCATACCGTCTTTGCGTTCATTATCATCCTCGGCAAAAAAAGTAGCTTTAATTCGTGTTCGTAATTCATCTAAAATTTGAGCAGCGTTATATACATTTTTTCCAATAATAATTTCGTTTAATAAAGAAACCCCCAACATACTAACCAGTGAACCTGGCACGCCATGTCCAGTACAATCGGCAACAGCTATAAAAGTAAGTTCTCTATTATTAATGCTGATTTTCTTGAACCAGTAAAAATCTCCACTTACAATATCCCGGGGATAAAACAAAATAAAATTCTCGTAATGAGCTTCTAATAATTTTGCATAAGGGAGTACCGCTTTTTGTATTCTTTTAGCATATTGGATACTGTCGGTAACTTCTTTATTTTTTTTCTCCAAATGTTTTTTTTGTTCTTCTAATTCATCTCTTTGGGCTAATATTTCTTCTTTTTGTGTTAAAACTTCCTGATTTTTGGATTTTAACAATTTTTCATTTAGGAAACTTTTTCTGATAAAAACTTCTAAAACATAGGCAGCTATATTTACTGCAATTACAATTGTAAAAAGAAAAAATAGGTTATTGATAAAAATGTCAATACTTTCAGAAATTAAATTTTGTTTAAATATTGCGATTAAAAGATATAAAACAGCAATAGTTAAAGAATTTATTAATAATGGGATTAAGCGTATTCGTAAAGGAATTGCCAAAATAAAAATAACCAATAAACCGATGTAATAATTTGAATAACTCATTTCACCCGATTTACTGTAATAAATCATTAGCAATATGCAGATACTATATAAAAAATTAGCCAGAGATACAATTAATTGAAAGTGATTTATAAAGTACTTTTTATTAATTAAAGACAAAACTAAAGTAAACATAAATACACCAACCGCAACTGTTCTTAAAGTCCAAAATAATTTATATGAGATAGGTGCAGATAAATAATCAAGGTAAAAATATGCTCCACTAGCTATAATCGTTATAACCGTAGTTAATCTATACAAAAAAACAGAACGTTTATTGTAATATAAACTAAATTCTTGTCTTTCTTGCTTTTGCAGTTTTGGTATCAGCCAATCAGCTTCCATATCAATAGTTTAGGAGCATAAATTAAGTATAAATATTTTGATTTCCGGTCTCTTTGCTCTTTACAAATCTAATAAATTGTTTGCATAATCTAAAAATTAAATACTGAATTTAAGCGATGATAAAAATATTTATCATTTTTTTTAACTAAATTTGAATATCAAACCAATCGCGTAGCTATTTATCAATTTAATACTAAATCAAAATGAAAAACAAATCTATTGTACTCACAATCTTTATTATGCTCTTTGTTGTTTTACAGTTTAAAGCACAAGAAAAACGTTTTTTTATGCCTGTTGAAATAAAAAAGGCATACGATAATCAAACCCGCTCTTACGACGGAAAGCCGGGTGCTGAATATTGGCAAAACACCCTCGATTATAAAATTAAGGTAAATGTAAATGTCGCTGAAAAATATCTTGAAGGCAGCGAAAATATTACCTACCACAATAACAGTCCTGATGCATTAAATACAATTATTTTAAGATTGTATTATGATGTTTATAAAAAAGGAAACATACGAGGAATCAGCGTAAAAGAGGAAGATATAGGCGATGGGGTTCAGCTTAAAACAGTAGTAATAAATGGAGATACCATTGATTTAAAAAACAAAAATCAGGTGCGGCAATACGGAACAAACATGTCTATTCGTTTGAACAACTTGTTAGAATCCGGCGAAAAATTAAATATGCACATTGTTTGGAAACAAGGCATTCCGAATACGAACAGACGCTCAGGAGTTTATGACAGTACCACCTTTTTTATAGGACAATGGTATCCGCAAGTTTCGGTTTATGATGATATATTTGGCTGGGACCGATTAAACTTTGATTTTAATACCGAGTTTTATAATAATTTGGCAAATTTTGATGTTCAAATCAGTTTGCCTGAAAACTTTGCAGTTTGGGCAACCGGCACTTTTGAGAATGCCAAAGATGTTTTGCCAAGTAATATTTATACAAAGTATAAAAAAGCACAACAATCAGAAGATGTAGTTCATATTATTAATGAAAATGATTTAAAATCAGGATTCAAAACACTAAATAATACATGGCATTACACTGCTCATGAAGTATCTGATTTTGGTTTCGGATTAAGCAACCACTACCTTTGGGATGCTTTAACAGCAAAAATTGACAGAAGAAATGTTTTGGTGAGTTCTGCCTATCCCGGTTTACAGGCTGACAAGTACAAAGATCACGTAAAAATGCAACAAAAGGTAATTACTCATTTTTCAAATGATTTTCCGGGCATTCCATATCCTTATGAAGCATTTACCACTTTTATCGGTTTACGCGGTGGAGGAATGGAGTATCCAATGTTAGCAAATAATGCATCGCAAAGTACAGGATTGGCAATACATGAAATGTATCACACATATTTCCCTATGTATGTTCGTATTAATGAGCGCCGTTGGGCTTGGATGGACGAAGGTTGGGCTGAATACGGAACTACCGTTGTGAATAATCGTTATTTTAAAAATAAAAAAGATTTTGAGGATGTTTTTTCAGGTGAAAATGTCAGTGATTACGATTTATTGGGTACTGTTGAAGATTTACCTTTAATTATCTCTTCTCAATTTATGGATGATAGTAACTACGGATATGCCAGTTATCCGCTACCTGCAAATGTTTATGCCATCCTACATCAATATCTTGGCGAAGAGCTGTTTATGAAATGCTATCGTGAATATATCAGACGTTGGGCAAAAAAATCACCTTCGCCTTATGATTTTTTCTATACTTTTGAAAATGTATCCGGGCAAGATTTATCTTGGATTTGGAAACCTTGGTTTTTTGAATTTGGCTATCCTGATATTAAAATAATCGGACTTAAAAAAAGTAAATTACAAATCACCAATTTGGGAAATAAGCCGGTTCCTTTATTTATCGAAGTTTTGTACAATGACAGTAGTACACAAAAAATTGAGAAAAATGCCGGAGTGTGGAAAAATGCTAAAAATAATATTGTTAGTATAAGCATCGCCAATTACAAAAATATTGATAAAATATTTGTTAATAAAAATGTATCCGATTTAAGTGTTTTAAATAATATTTATCCGCCCTTAAAAGAGTGGTACATTAAAAAGAATGTTTCGGATAGTGTTCTTGGTGATTATATGCTCTTTTTAAGCTATAAGTTTTCTTTTTTGAAAGATAAGGGCATTATTTATCTTAAATTTAATGGAGGAGAAAAAACACCGCTAATTCCAATTAATGAAACAACACTAAGTAATATTTCAGGTGATGAAATTTATCATTTCAAAATTGATGAAACCGGTAAATGTACCGGTGTGAATATTGAGGTGGGAGACTTTCAATTTGATGCTTCAAGAATTAACCTATAACAGTTTATTGCTTTATATAATCTCCTTTTATAAAAAGTTAGTAGTACCCCGACTTTTAAGTCGGGGTTTTAACCAGACTTACATCAAGGCTTTATCCCGTTAATACTCCTATTATTTTGAAAAAACGAACTTATGAAGGTATCGGCATTTGTAAATTTTCTGATTTGTCAGAATAGAAGTGGCAATAAATTAACAAATTTATAGTTTCCCCACAAAAAGTCAAATCGTTTAAGCAATATCCCATTCACTTTATACCAAGTATCAACAAATTAATCAAAATAAGTTTGCGGTTTATCTATAAATCCATAATTTTAAGTACTATTTTTAAATTTAATCTGTTATAAAACTATAAAACAGACTTAATTTATTTACCAAAAACTAAATGAAATGAAAAAAATATTGATAATTATTCTGTTAGCCATTATCAACCTAAACATGTCGGCACAACAAACAGGTTGTATATCAGGAAACTGCGACAACGGATACGGCACTTGGGTTTATAAAAGCGGTGCAAAATATGTGGGACAATTTAAAAATAAACAATTTAACGGTGAAGGAACCTATTATTTCGCAAACGGCGATGTGTATAAAGGACATTTTAAAAATGATAAATTTTCAGGTTACGGAGTTTATACCAACAAAAAAACCGGTGATGTATATAAAGGTTTTTGGAAAAACGATAAAAGAAATGGCGAAGGCACCATTGTTTTCGGGCCAAACAGTAAATGGGCAGGCGAAAAATATCAGGGAAACTGGCGAAACGATATGCGCGATGGTTGGGGTACCTATTATTATAAAGACGGAGGAAAATATACCGGTGGTTGGAAATTTGACAAATTAAATGGCGAAGGCACTTATTTTTCACCCGATGGAAAAGTAGAAAAAGCATTTTGGGCGGATGGTAAAAAATATGACCCAAAATCGATGAAAAGAGGTTGTATTTCAGGAGATTGCGATAATGGTTACGGTACTTGGGTTTTTAATTCAGGAGAAAAATATACCGGTTACTGGAAAAATAAAAAACGGAATGGCAAAGGCATTAATTATTTTGTGGATGGCGAATGGTATAAAGGCGAATGGAAAGATGACAAAAGAGAAGGATACGGTATAAACTATGAACCCAACGGTGATGTTTACGAAGGACAATGGAAAAACAATGCCCGGCATGGATACGGTAAACTTACCCGCGTAAACGGAGAAGTAAAAGAAGGAATGTGGGAAAACGGAAGATATGTTGCCTCAGGTAAAAACAATTTCGGTTGCATATCCGGTGATTGTGCCAATGGTTTTGGTGTTTACCACTGGAAAACAGGTGAAAAATACATTGGATATTGGAAAAATAATAAACGAGAAGGTATAGGAACAAATTACTGGAAATCAGGAAATAAATATGAAGGAAATTGGGTAAATAATATGCCGGAAGGCTATGGTAAATATACCTTTGCTAATGGAATTGTACAAGAAGGTTTTTTTAAAGCAGGGAAATATATTGGTAAAAAAACAGGAAAATCAGGCTGTGTGTCAGGCAACTGCAACAATGGCTTTGGAACCTATGTCTTGGCAAACGGAGATAAATATATTGGAACCTTTGCAAACGGAAAATACTCAGGGCAAGGAACTTATATAATGGCAAACGGCAGTCGATATAGTGGTGATTTTTTTGAAGGCAGATTTCATGGCTCGGGAACATTATTTTTAGCAAATAAACAAGGAAAATATGTTGGCGAATTTGCTTACGGCAAATATGATGGAAAAGGAACTTTTTATTATCCTGGTGGACGTATTCAGGCAGGGATTTGGAAACAAGGGAAATATGTCGGTGAACCAAAATCTGATTTTAAAAAGCCGGTAATTACATGGGTAAAACCTAATGATTCATACATTACTACCACAAAACCGGATATCAAAATTCAATTATGCGTAAAATCAAAAGATGATTTGGAATATGTAAAAATTTATAACAACGATTCCTTAATCCTGAATAATGCGGTAAGAGGGTTCAATGTTGTTGACGAATCGTGCGACCATAATATTATAAAAAACCTAAATCTTCGTCCCGGAGTGAATAAAATAAAAGTAGTAGTAAAAAATATTGCGGGAGAAGCCGTTTCAGACTTAAAAACATTTAGGTACGATGCAGGTACCAGTGCTTATAACAAGCGTTTGGCTTTAGTAATCGGTAATTCAAAATACGAAATTGGTGCATTAAGAAATCCGGTAAACGATGCACGGGCAATGGCTAAAAAACTAGAATCTATTGGTTTTGATGTAATGCTTTATACAGATTTAAGCTATCAAGATATGAAGAAAAACATCAGAGCCTTTGGCGATAAATTAACCAATCAAAAAGGTGTGGGTTTATTCTATTATGCAGGTCATGGTGTTCAAGTAAGTGGTGAAAATTACCTTATTCCTGTTGATGCACACATAAAAAACTATCAAGACATTGAAGAACAGGCAATAAATCTTAGCCGAATTACCGGTGAAATGGCATATGCACAAAACGAATTGAATATAATTATTTTAGATGCTTGCCGAAACAATCCTTTTGAAGGCATGAAAGGTGCCACAGGAAAAGGTTTAGCCGGCACTTCTGCCCCATCGGGAACTTTTATAGCTTATGCAACTGCACCCGGCTCTGTTGCCGCCGATGGTTCGGGAAAAAACGGACTATACACACAAGAGCTTTTAAAGGTTATTGATATAAGAGGGAAAAAAATAGAAGATATATTTAAAATGGTAAGAAGAAGCGTTTATGAACTCTCGAACAAAAAACAAACCCCTTGGGAAAATTCTTCTATTTTTGATGATTTTTACTTTAAAAACTAACTTAACAAAAAAACTATGAAAAACGTACTTCTATTATTAATTATATATTCGGTTTTCACATCATTAAGTTTTGCACAAGTAGAGGATAATCCCGGTATGGGCTTAAATTTCAACGACCAACAATACGAGCAGGACTTAATGAAAGCGCCGCTTACGCGAAGTTTATACGGTGCAAGTTTACCGGTATCGGCATCTTTAAAACAATGGACCCCAACTCCTAAAAGTCAAGGACAATACGGCACCTGTGTAGGCTGGTCATCCGCATATTGTGCTTTTACCATAATCGAAGCTAGAAAAAACGGCTGGACAGATAAAGCCACAATCGATGCCAATACTTTTTCGCCTCTTTTTGTTTATACACAAATTAAAACCCCTTCCGACCTTTCATGTAAATTAGGGACTTATATTAGCGATGCTTTGGATATTATGAAAACAAAAGGGAATGTGAAATTTTCCAATATGAACGTAATGTGTGCCAACTCAATACCAAACACTTTATTTTCAGAAGCATCTAAATATAAAATTTTGGACTATGCCAAATTATTTGATTTATATGATTCGGATAATTTCAAAGTGGATGCCGTAAAAAAAAGTCTCTCACAAGGAAAACCGGTTGTAATTGGTATGAAAATACCAAAATCTTTTAACACAGCTAAAAATTATTGGGTACCTACTGAAAATCCTGCAGGTAATTTTGGCGGACATGCTATGTGCGTTATCGGATATGACGATAATAAGTATGGTGGCGCTTTTGAATTACAAAACAGTTGGGGCACTTGGTGGGGGAATAACGGATATATTTGGATAAGATATGATGATTTTAAAAAATGGGTTAAATATGCCTATGAAATGATTGAAACGCCGAAAAAAACAATAAACTCCTATGTGAATCTGGCAGGAAGTGTAAAACTGGTACAATCGAACGGGGAAGCTATGAACGCCCAATATACCAATGGTTTTTATAAAATGAATAAAGCTTATAAATCGGGTACAAAATTCAGAATATATATTTCAAACAATGAGCCGGCTTTTGTATATGCTTTTGGTTCGGATGCTACCTTAAAAGTATTTCCGGTTTTTCCACATAAACCCAACATAAGTCCTGCATTAAATTATAAACAAAATGATGTGGCAATTCCTGATGAACAACACTATATAGAGATGGACAACACAGTAGGAACCGATTATCTGGTTATTGTTTATTCAATAGAACCTATTAACATACAACAAGTTTACAGGGATATTGAACGCACATCCGGCGATTTT
>JALSLF010000539.1 GCA_026988445.1 Bacteroidales bacterium | reverse complement strand
TGTTCGGAACCAATTATTCCGGCAGTCAGGCGAAAGTATATATTAATGCCGATACTAAACTGTTTCAAATACTAAAACAACATAAACAACAAAGCAAAGGAAAAACTCAAATAAGAGGATGGCGCATTCGTGTATATATGGGCTCCGGACGTAATGCACGAGACGAAGCCAATAATGCCAAAATGAAGATTAGAAATTATTTCCCCGATGTAGAACCCCACATGGTTCACCACTCGCCTTATTTTCAAGTAGTTGTGGGCGACTTCCGTTCGCGCATTGAAGCTGAAGCATACAGAAAAAAAATGCTTAATAAATTTCCTGATTGTTATGTAGTTGAATCTAAAATTTCAGTAAATAATTAATAAATTTTAAAGATTTATAAATCGTATAAATATAGAAATGAGCGATCAGATTAAACATGAATGTGGTATAGCATTAATCCGGCTGTTAAAACCACTTGAATATTATCACGCCAAATACGGAACATGGATGTATGGTCTGAATAAACTCTATTTGCTGATGGAAAAGCAGCACAATCGGGGGCAAGATGGTGCAGGAGTAGTTAATGTAAAGCTAAATACCAAACCGGGTACTACTTATATTAACCGTAGCAAATCAATGGGTGAAATGCCTATAAAAGAAGTATTTGATTTTATTCGCGGCAACATCCGATCGCTCGAAAAAGAACATCCCGAAAGAATTATTGACCCCGTTTGGGCAAAAGAAAATGTGCCCTTTGCCGGAGAATTATACCTTGGACACCTGCGTTATGGAACTTTTGGAGGCAACAGCATTGATTATGTGCATCCGGTAATGCGTCAAAATAATTGGAAATCCAGAAATCTAGTTCTTGCAGGAAATTTCAACCTCACTAATGTTGATGAATTATTTAATGCCTTGGTAAACCTTGGTCAGCACCCAAAAGATTATTCCGATACAGTAACCATTTTGGAAAATGTAGGTCATTTTTTAGATGAAGAAAATCAAGCACTTTTTAATTTGTTCAAAAGCAGAGGGTATTCCAATAAAGAAATTAGTGGGAAAATTGAACAAAACATTGATATACAAAGTATTTTAAAAGAATCAAGCAAACGCTGGGACGGTGGTTATGCCATTGCCGGTTTAATCGGGCACGGAGACTCTTTTGTTATGCGCGACCCCTCAGGTATTCGTCCCGCTTTTTATTATCACAATGATGAAATTGTTGTGGTGGCATCTGAGAGAGCAGTTATTCAAACCGTTATGAACGCACAATACGAAGATGTTCATGAAGTAAAACCCGGCTTTGCATTAATGATTAAAAAGGATGGGGAGGTTTCCCAAAAACTAATTCGTGAACCATTGGAAAGAAAATCTTGTTCGTTTGAACGGATTTATTTTTCACGCGGAAGTGATTTAGACATATACAAAGAACGTAAAAAATTAGGTGAGTTAATTGTACCTAAAATTATAGAAACTATTGATGATGATATTGATAATACCGTATTTTCATATATACCCAATACTGCTGAAACCGCCTTTTACGGAATGGTTTCGGAATTAGAAAGTTATTTAAACAGGAAAAAAATAAAACAAATAACTGAAAATAATGGCAAACTCAGCAACGATGAGTTAATATCAATACTTGACCACCGCCCGCGTATTGAAAAAATTGCCATAAAAGATGTAAAATTGCGTACATTTATCAGTCAGGACGAAGGGCGCGACGATATGGTAGAGCATGTATATGATATTACCTATGGAACAGTGCGTAGAGGAAAAGACAATTTGGTAATTATTGATGACTCCATTGTTCGCGGAACCACGCTGGCAAAAAGTATTTTACGAATATTAGACCGCTTAGGCCCGAAAAAAATAGTAGTTGTATCTTCCTCTCCTCAAATCAGATATCCTGATTGCTATGGCATAGATATGGCTAAGTTGGGTGATTTTATCGCCTTTAGAGCCACCATTGAACTACTAAAAGATACTGGCAGACAAGATATCATAAACAAAGTTTATAAAAAATCAAAAGCACAGCAAAACCTGCCCAAAGAAGAAATTGTTAATTATGTGAAAGAAATTTATGAGCCTTTTACACCCGATGAAATTTCGGATAAAATTAGCAAAATGCTTAGCAATGGCAATATAAATGCAGAAGTAAAAATTGTATATCAAAGTATTGAAAACCTACACAAAGCCTGTCCCAATGATCTTGGCGATTGGTATTTTACAGGTAATTACCCAACACCGGGCGGCAATAAAGTGGTTAATACTTCATTTATTAATTATGTAGAAGGAAAAAAAGGCAGAGCATACTAAATAAGTGCTTTATTAATCTTCAATCGTTTAAATAAAATACGATTGAAGATTAATCTAACAATCAATCCTTTTGAAAACTGGAAATATGTCGGTGTTTTTTAGTATCATAAATATCCTCAATTTTAATCAAAATACCGGTTTCTTCAACTCCTCCAAAATGATGGTTTATAGCCGTCCCGAATACTTTCATTGTTGGTGAAAGGTTCATATATGAATTAAATAAAGGTGGAATAATCTCGTTACAATCACGCACCTTACGATTCATAATTTTAAAATCTTCTTTGTAATCTTTACCAATAAAAATTTTCTCCAATTCAGCTTCATCAGTCTCTAAGTTCATGGGGACACGCGGATAAACTAAATTTCCCGTATCGGGAAAATATTTTTTCAAGAAAAATAAAATTAAATCACGTGCAAAAGTATTATAACTGACATACATAGTAATTTTACCGAAAAGATATTTTATGTTTGGATACAGAACAATCAAAGCGCCCAGACCATCCCACAGATTATCCAAAGAGAAAAGTGCTTTTCTGCCCACTTTACTTGCCTGATAATCAGGCTGTATAAATGAGCGTCCCAGTTCAATAGAATAAGGTAAGTATTCTTGAATAAATTTGTCCGAAAACTCAAAAAGTCCTCTTGTAGCAAGTTTTATATTCCCTTGCTTATCACGAGGAATTTGTTCGTTACAGTTTAAAAAACGATAACCACCAATAATTTCTTGTTTTTCCGGCTCCCAAACAATTAATTGCCGGTACGGAAACTCAGCAGTATCATAATCATCAATATCCGCACTTTTACCGGTACCTCCACCGGCTTCTCTAAACGTAATTTCCCTAAGCCTGCCTATTTCAAGCATAACATTGGGAGCATTCTGATAATCAACAACATATATTTCGTTGCCCCCATTATTGGTTTTTCTCAAAAAGCGCTCTTTTGTTAATTCTTTAATTAACAAATCTTTACTAATTGGAGCTATGATTTCTTTAAACTGTCTTTTATTCATATAATTAACACTACAACTTTAATTGGTTTATCAAAACTTGATACGACAAATTATATTATTTTATGCTGAAAACAGCATCTTTATCTTCTCTAAGCTTATAAACATGCTTTTTTACCTTTTGTGCCCATTCCTGATGTGTAAAGGATTTATCAAATGTAGGGTACGCAATCGGTTTACCAAAAGTTATTTCAAAACTTTTATTCTTCTGTTTAAATGTTTCGTCAGCCAAATAAAGCATCTCAAGATTTGCTTTTACTCCTAACATTTTACGAATATTTGCAAAATTATAGAAAAAATTTGACAAGCGACCCGAAATGTGTACAGGAATTATATCTCTTTTGTATTGAATTGCTTTGCTTATAAATGTTTTTTTCCATTCCAAATCCTGAATAAGGCCTTTACTGCGCCGTGAAGCAAGCCCCGCAGGAAAAATCAGTACCTGTACATCCGATGAAAAAACTTTGTCCATTTCTTCATAAACTGCTTTTGTTGCCTTGCCATGCTTATTTACACCCACAAAAAGTGGTGCAAGGTTTTCAATATTCATTAATAAATCATTGATAATTGATTTAGTAGGTCCAAAAATCTTTCCGGCTTCTTGTATAAAAATCATTCCATCTATTCCTCCTATTGGATGATTTGCCGCAAGAATAAACCTTCCTGAGTCCGGAACATTTTCTCTTCCGATGGTACTTGTTTTAATATTAAAATACTCTAAAACAGCATGATTGAAATCTAAGCCGGATAAATTTTTAAACGTATCAATAATATAGTTTAACTCATCTTGATGTACAATTCTTTTGAGATAGTTGATTAAAAATTTTGGTATAGTCTTATACAATTTAGGGTTTTTCGATTTTAAAACCCTATCAATATCAATAAACAGTTCTTTTTTATGTTCCATAAAATTTTTCGACAATAATTTACATAATACTTGACTTTTTTACATTTATTGATTACATTTGTTTTGTAATCATTTAAAATTATAAAGATAAAAAACCCAAAGATTATCTTCAAAAATTTTTTAAATAGTTGCTTTTGTGCATTTAACAAAAACCTGTTCAAAGCCTAAAATTAGTGTTTTTTAGTTATTGTTGAAAACTTTTTTAGAGAAAAGTGGGAAAAAGTGGGAAAAAGTGTTTCATTTTGGAAAAAAATCCTTAATTTTACTCATTGAAATTTCAACAAAGGCTTCGTGTAAGATTTTGAGTTTCACAGTTTTTTGAGATAAAACAAATTTATGACCAGCTTTATAGGCGATTATTTATGTAAAATAGACTCCAAAGGGAGAGCTCTTTTACCCTCTGCTTTTAAAAAGCAGATGCCGGTAACAGCAGGAGATCGCTTTGTCATAAAAAAAGATATTTATGAAAAATGCCTGATTTTATATACAATGGATGAATGGGAGCGTCAAAATGAAATCTTGCGCAGCAAACTCAACCCGTATAATAAAAAACATAGCCAACTTTTAAGAGCATATTACAGAGGAACTGCCGAGGTAAGTTTAGATGCCAACAATCGTATCTTAATTCCTAAACGGCTCATGGAACAGGCTGAAATTGGTAAAGAAATATACATGTCGGGACAAGATAAAAAAATAGAAATTTGGGCAAAAGAAATATATGAAAGTAATGCTATTGACGAAGATACTTTTGCCGATTTAGCAGAAGATATTTTAGGTGCAGACAATGAAAAAACGGATAAATAATGAGCACGTACCATACACCTGTATTGTTGCATAAATGCATAAATGCATTAAACCTAAAAAAAGGAGGAATTTATGTAGATGTAACATTTGGCGGTGGCGGGCACTCGCGCGAAATTCTTAAAAATTTAGATAAAAGCGCACGTTTAATTGCTTTTGATCAAGATTTAGATGCACAAGCAAACATTATTGATGATAAAAGGTTTTTATTTATTCATAGTAATTTCAGATACATAAAAAATTATTTAAAATATTACAATATTGAAAAAGTAGATGGTATTTTGGCTGATTTGGGAATTTCATCATTTCATATAGATGCCAAACAAAGAGGCTTTTCTTTTAAATCAAATGCTGATTTGGATATGAGAATGAATACCAAAATGAAAAAAACAGCAGCCGATATCGTAAACGAGTACGATGAAAATGATTTAATAAATATTTTCAGACAGTTTGGCGAAATTAAAAATGCAGGTGCATTAGCAAAACAAATTATAGCCGGACGTTCAACAAAAAAAGTAAAAAAAATAAATGATTTTATTGAAATTATTAAAAATAAAATCCCGAAAAAACAGGAAAATAAATATCTGGCAAAGGTTTTTCAAGCCTTACGCATTGAATTAAACGATGAAATAAATGCCTTAGAGGAATTTTTACTGTCAACTGGTGAATTATTAAATACCGGAGGAAGATTAGTTGTATTAAGTTATCACTCATTAGAAGACAGATATGTAAAAAATTATATACGCAGCGGAAACTGCAAAGGGATTATTGAAAAAGATATTTACGGCAACTATACGCAAATATTTAAACAAATAAATAAAAAGCCGATAGCTCCGGGAGAAGAAGAAATTAAAAATAATCCGAGAGCTAGAAGTGCAAAATTAAGAATAGCTGAAAAACAAACATGAACGAAAAAGATAAAAATAAGACAAAAAAACAGGGTTCGGGTTTTTCATTTTACCAATTAATAAGTGGTGAATTTTTAACCAATAGTTTTCTCAGCCAAAACTTTTGGTTCATATTATTTGTAGTTGCTTTAATCATGGCAACAATGTATAACAAATTTTTAACTGAAAAAGTAATTAACAATATAAATAAAACAAAACAGGAAGTAAATCGACTAAAAGCAATTTCTGTTTCAAATACTGCCGAGTTAATGCATTTAAGTAAAGAATCGGTAGTTATTAAAATGGTTGAAGAAGAAGGTTTAAAAATTAAGCCTTTGAAAAGACCACCTGAAAAAATCGTAGTTAAAGAAGAAAAGAAGTAGAAATGAATTTAAAAAAGGACATAAGTTTTCGCTTGGCAATAATTTTCTCCTTTGTAGCATTAACTGCATTGGTTATTATACTACGTATTTTCTTTTTACAATTTGTTGAGGACAAACGCTGGAAACAAAAACTGATAAAATACCAATACAAATCCGAAGAAATAATTACGAATCGTGGGGATATTTGCTCTGACGACGGCAGAATATTAGCAACCTCTGCATTGTATTACGACATCCGGATGGATTTAGGCAGTGCTCCACTGGCTGATAGCACCTTTAATAATAATGTTGAAGCATTAGCCGATTCATTATCAAAACTTTTTGGAGATAAAACAAAAGAGGAATACTTGCAGGATTTATACAAAGCAAGACAAAAAAAATCAAAATTTCATTTAATAAAAAAACGAATCAGCTATGCTGAGTTACAACGCTTAAAAAGATTTCCTATTTTTAAATACGGTAAATTCAAAGGAGGCTTAATTGTTATTGAAAACAAAAAAAGAATTCGTCCATTCGGCATGTTAGCTGCTAGAACCATAGGGTATTACAAAAAAAATGTGCGCCCGGTTGGTCTTGAAGCAGCTTATGACAGGGTACTGCATGGTAGCGATAAACGAATTTTAAAAAGAAAGATAGGAAGATATTGGGTACCTGTAGAAATTATTGATAATATGACCTATGAAACAGGTGGCGATGTAATTAGTACAATTAATATAAATTTTCAAGACTACGCACATCAAACTTTACTGAGACAATTAAAACATTATGACGCTGAACAAGGCGTTGTAATTCTTATGGAAGTAAAAACCGGAAATATAAAAGCAATTGTAAATCTAAGAAAAAATGAAGATAATGAATTTGTAGAAGATTTGAACATGGCAGTTGCCGAGCGTACTGAACCGGGTTCTACATTTAAACTCCCCTCGCTTATGGTTGCCTTAGAAGACGGGTATGTAAACATGGACGATAGTGTACAAACAGGTAGGGGAACAATTAAATATCACGGCTTCCTTATTCGGGATTCACGAATTGGCGGATACGGAAAAATTACCGTAAAACAAGCTTTTGAGCATTCATCCAATGTTGGTATATCAAAAATTATTTTTTCAGCATATAAAAATCAGCCCGAAAAATTTGTGAATCGTTTGTATTCAATGAACCTGAACGAAGCAACCGGTATTGAAATTCCGGGTGAAGCAGCTCCGGTAATAAAATACCCTCGCAGCTCAGGATGGTCAGGTATTTCCTTGCCACAAATTTCTATAGGATACGAAGTATTGCTTACGCCATTGCAGATGCTAAATTTTTACAATGCAGTAGCAAACAACGGAGTAATGGTAAAGCCTAAATTAATACAAGCTATTCGAAAACACGGTAAAATTATAGAGTTTAAAAAAACAGAAATTTTGAATCCTTCTATTTGTTCAAAAGAAACCATAAAAAAAGCACATATTTTACTCGAAGGTGTAGTACGCAATGGTACGGCACGCGATATTTTTACATCGAAATATAAAATAGCGGGTAAAACCGGTACCGCACAAATTGCACACGGCAGTTTCGGATATAAAGATACTGCCGACAGGGTAATCCATCAGGCTTCTTTTGCAGGATATTTTCCTGCCGATAAC
>JALSLF010000538.1 GCA_026988445.1 Bacteroidales bacterium | reverse complement strand
ATAACATCCTCATGTGTATGTTCTTCATGTTCGTTTTCTTCATCATCATGCTTATGCGGATTTACTCTAAATTCAAGTCTTCTTGCTGTTTTATCTTCAATTTCATAAATTAAAAAGCCTTTGGCTCTACCCGTTCTTTCCGCCAAAGTTTGCTCGTCATTTGTAGGTATTGCAATATTTATTCTTCCCATAGTTTATTATAAAATATTAATTTCATTACAAATATAATGAACATATGTTCATTATCAAAATTCAATAGTAAAAATATTTGTTAAAATTTCTTAAATTTTAATAATAACAAAAAAATTAGGTATTTTTGCCCAAAATATTCAAACGTAAATTATAATTAATCAAAGAATTAGAATATGGTAGAGTTAAACAGTGTAGTAACACAGGTAATACAGGTTTCGCCAATCATGAAAATTATCAGAATAAAACCTGTTGGTTGGGAACTTCCTCCTTTTGAGTCGGGACAATTTGTAGCATTAGGTTTGCCTGCATCAGCACCACGATGCCCGGAAGCAACCGAAGAGCACACAAAACAAGAAGACCCCGATAAATTAATTAAACGAGCCTACTCCATAGCATCCTCTTCAACAGTGGATTATATTGAGTTTTACATTACTTTGGTACATTCCGGCTCATTAACACCCCGGATTTTTGCTTTAAATATTGGCGACAAAGTTTGGTTAGGAAAAAAAGCAGTGGGCATGTTTACTCTATCTGAAATTGCTAACGATCAAAATGTGATTTTAATAGCTACCGGAACAGGTGTTGCTCCGTATATGAGTATGTTGCGTTCTAATGCACTGGTACGCACCGGAAAAATGATGGTTATTCACGGTGCAGCCAATAGTTGGGATTTAGGATATTCCTCAGAATTAACCTTGCTTGAAACAATGTTCCCGAATTTTACTTATTATCCAACCATTACCGAGCCGGACAAAGAACCCGCCGGATGGAGTGGTGATACCCGTTTTATTGAAGCCATTTGGAAAGACGGAACTGTTGAAAAAAAATGGGGATTTAAACCGGCTCCCGAAAACACACATGTTTTTCTTTGCGGAAACCCGATTATGGTAAAAGGCATGAAAGAAGAGCTGGAAAAGGACGGATTTACGGAACACAAACGTAAATCACCCGGACAAATACATATTGAAGAATTTTAATAATTGATACTTTAAAAATATTAAAGCCTGTATTTACTATCAAATACAGGCTTTTTTTATGCTTCCGACCTATTCCTAATTTTCTTTTTCAAAATAGATTTGATAATAATTCATTCCTTTTGTAGGGTCATATCCCTTAACAATTCTTTGACGGTCGCCATGAATATATATATGAAAATTTTTATCAAGTTTTAGTACACTTTTAAACTGTGCACGGCTTTTTTTAACCGCAGTTTCCGATATTCCAAAACTATCCTGAATTTCTAAATCATTTTCTTCGGCAACTTTTTCTTTATACTCTTCAAAAGCTTTTATAACTTCATCATTTTGAATCACATTTTGCTCAAAATCCTGAATATCAAATGCTTCTTTTTCTTTAAAATATTCGGCGGTTTTGTTTAGCAATTCTATTTGGTCTGCACGCTCCACCCCGTTGCTTTGATTATAAACATCTTTTACAAAGCCCTTACAGATACCTATGTAATTAGCTGTTTGATAATAATCGTCTTTGCGTTTTTCCAGTGCCAAAAAATCATCTTTCCAGTAATGAGCATCTTTTGATTTACCCGATACATCAATAATTGCAACTTTATAGCCGGTATCTTCCTCAGTATTGAAAATAAGACATGCTTTATCTACCTTATTAATATTAATGCCGGTATCATGATTTAATTGAATATTGTTATCCTGTGAATATACTTTTAAAAAAGGCTGTTTGGTTTCCGATTTAAAAATACCCAGCGCATCAACCACTTCATCTTCGATAATACAATTACGAAAATATCCGACATATAATTCTCCGGATTTAATATTCGGATGGTAGGATTGCTCGTATAAATGATGGGCTATCTTTTTTGATTCATCAATTAATTCTTCAGGATTTTCAAAAATAATTTTTGCCGAGCGAAAAATCTTATTATCGCTTAAAGATTCTTCGGCAAATTGATAAAATACACCCTCTTTAAATGAATTAAAAAAGTAACTGATAAGCACATCTTTAAGTGTTTCATCAATATTTACTTCTTCTTCGGAAAGAAGTAATTCTTCATTTTGGCTTTTATTTCCGGTTTTATGAACAATTAAATGTTCGAGTTCTGATTCTTCAAAATAAAACATACATTTTTTAAATTATTTCCGGCTACAAAAATAGGGTGTAATCTGTTTATAAAAAAACATGATTGCACCCTAAATAAAAATTCTTTACGTTTATCAGCGATTATAGCTATTATATCCTCTCCTATTATCGTTCTCTGTTTTTGCTCTTGCCTGATTTACTTTCATATTCCGACCTTTTAAGTCGGTATCATTCAGTTCATCAATGGCACGCTGCGCTTCCTCGTCATTAGGCATATCCACAAAGCCAAAGCCTTTACTTCTGCCTGAGAATTTGTCTGTAATAATTTTTACACTATCAACGTCTCCATATTCTAAAAAAACATTTTTTAAATCATCTTCACTGAGACCATAATGAAGATTACCAACATAAATATTCATAATAAAGTAAAAAAAGATTAATAAAACATAAAGGTACGTTAAAATTTAATATCTCAATTAATTAATCCGGCTTTTTTTACAAAAAGGAGTCCTTTTACTATTTTATACTACTAATACCTAAATTGAGCGATTATCTACTTCAACAAGCACCAATCTATTGAGTTAAAAATACTTACAAAAAAAAACGCTAATACCAAAGGGTATTCTTACTTTTTTTCTAAACTTTTTACTCTCAATAAATTGACACTTTTTTCTATACATAATCGCTCAATTAAGGTAATATACAGTATATTTAAATAGTATAGAACATATCATTATTTATATTTTTTAATTTTTTTCAATATTTTAAATGATTTTAAGTTTCGTGATGCAATTAGAGCAATCAAACCGATTAACAAAAAACAAACAGCCTGAAAACCAATTGAATATATAATTGAAAGTTGTAAAGAATATCCTTTATCATAAAAATAAACACCAACAGCAACAGATATAAACAACCAAATTACGGAAAAGAAAACAAATAAAACCCCCATAATCCCTATAATCAATGCATAAATTTTAACATCATTTTTTATAGAATCAACAAGTTCATCTCTCAAAAATTTAGCGATAATGATAAAAGGAGTTTTTAAAATATTCAAAATAAAGTGTAGTATTAAATATAAAATATCCGTAATTGTTTTTTTTTCAACCTTTTGGTCACCAACTTTATTTACTTCATCAGCCTCTTCTTTACTATTTAAGATATCTTCAAGTCTATCAATAATTTCTTTCGTTTCCATACTTTTTTTAAAATCTTTTAAAAGTTCTTTAAACTACTCATTTGCATGCACTTCCTGATAGCTATATTGCAAAGACACAAATAAGCTATTCAGTAAGTCCTTTCTACAAAAAAAATACTTGGAAACGTAAAAATTTTCCAAGTATAATAATGTTTATTATATCTAACTTAAATTTCTATTTTAGCACCCAATAATTTCACAAACTCACTGATAAATGCCGGATGTGCAGGCCAAGCCGGAGATGTAACAAGATTGCCATCAATATATGCTTTATCAACGGGTATGCTTTGATACTCGGCTCCGGCTAAATTTACTTCAGGAGCCACAGCAGGATAAGCAGTCGCTTTCCGTCCTTTTAAAACTCCTGCGGCGCTTAAAATTTGAGCTCCGTGACAAATGGCTGCTACCGGTTTGTTTTCATCAAAAAAATGATGGGTTATTTCCAATATTCTCTCATTGAGCCGTAAATACTCAGGTGCACGTCCTCCGGCTATAACTAAGCCTGCATATTCTGACGGATTAACTTTATCAAAATCATAATTGATAGTAAAATTATGTCCTGGTTTTTCAGAATATGTTTGATCACCTTCAAAATCGTGTATCGCAGTTTTTACAGTTTCTCCGGATTTTTTATCGGGACAAACCGCATGCACTTCATATCCCAAAAGTTGTAACATTTGAAAGGGAACCATAGTTTCATAATCTTCGGCAAAATCACCGGTAAACAATAGAATTTTTTTCATAACAATTAACTTTATATATTATGAATAAAGTTAATATTTTTTTTATCAAAAAAAAATTCATATCATTTTTTTCCACAATTCCTTTGCATGATAAGAATTAGTAATAGAAGGTAGTTACGGGTTTAAGGTAATATATGTTAACTTTCATCAGTTTATTTCAAAACAGCAGGTTCTGTAAGCATTAAACTTTGTTTAGCGGCATCCATTTTAGCACGAATACCCACCGGTAAGGTTATTTTATTACGTACATGACCAAAAGGCATTCCATAATAACAAGGAATACCCAATCCTGAAAATCGATCAAAAAGTACCTGTTTTAAAGTAAAAGAATCTTCATTTTCATCATTTTTAATATCACAATTTTTAAAAATACCCAATACAACACCTGAGGCTTTAGATAAATTAGTAGCCATTAAAAGATGGGTTATCAAACGATCTATTCTATAAGGTTTTTCACGTACCTCTTCCAAAAAAACTATTTTATTTTCAAAATCGGGTTCATATTCTGTACCGATTAATGTTTCAATCATTACCAGATTGCCGCCTACTAATATTCCTTCGGCAGTACCACCACTTATAGTATATTGGTCAAAGTCGCTGTTTTCTTCAGTATCTTTTTGACGTTTATTTGAATATTTGTAGCGCTTGGGGGCTTTCATCAATACTTTTTTAAACGATTTTACGGTAAAATCATTAAAACTTGATATAGCTACCGGACCATGAAAACCTACCAAGCCGATTTTTTGATAAAATGCATTAATAAGCGATGTAATATCACTATACCCAATTAGCGCTTTGGGATTTTGCTTTATAATTTCAAAATTTAATAAATCCAGTATTCTATTTGAACCGTATCCGCCACGAACACAAAGTATGGCATCTACATCAGGATTTGTAAACATATGCATTAAATCATCGGCACGTTGCCTATCCGTTCCGGCAAAATAACCAAAACGGTACAAAACCGCATCGGTATAGTAGGTTTTAAATCCTAATTCTTCAATCGTTGCCACGGCATCTTTTAATTCTTCTTCGGTAATGTATCCGCCCGGAGCAGTTAAACCCAAAGTATCGCCTTTTTTTAAAGATTTCGGTAAAATTTTGTTAAGCAGTGATTTTGTGCTTTGCCCATTTTGTGCCAATAAATTATCAGCAGGAGCTAAAACACCACCTACGGAAGCCATAGCAGCTGTTTTTAAAAAAAATCTACGATTGTATTGCATAATATCTATCTTTGTTAAGACAAATTTATATTATTTGTATGACAAAACACAAATTTTAAATTTAAAATATGGGTGAATTGAAAATTTACTTTGCCGGTTCAATTAGCGGCGGAAGAGCTGATGTTGCACTATACAATGAACTAATTGCTTACCTGAAAAATTACGGAACGGTACTTACCGAGTTTATCGGCGATGCAGAACTTACCGCTTCCGGCGAAGATAAACTCTCGGATAAAGAAATTCATGAGCGCGATATAAAATGGTTGTTTAATGCGGATATTTTAGTAGCGGAAGTTTCTACACCAAGTCTGGGTGTAGGTTATGAAATTGGCAGAGCATTTGAAAAAGGGAAAAAAATATTATGCCTTTATCGTAAACAAAACGGGAAACGACTTTCGGCAATGATTGCCGGAAATAATTCAATATTTACCGCAAAATATAAGGATTTAGAGGAAGCTAAAACAATAATAAACCGGTTTTTGCGAAAATAATTTATACGAATTTATAACTTGCTCCAAAGCCTTTTAGCTTGTTCTTGGGTAAATTTTAGTATTTCTTTTTCGTTTACATTTTGTAAGTCTCTATTTTTAACAATCAGTTTACCGTTTGAAATTACATGCAATACATGCTCTTCGCGTAAGCCAAACAAAAAATGTCCTAAGAAATTATCTTTGTTAAGTGGTGTGGGGCTCGGGTAATCCAATACTACTAAATTATTATCCTCATCGCCTTTAAAATCATTTATTCGGATGTATTCATGTACTTTTCTAAACCGCTCATAGGCAGAAACAAAATCAATATCATCAAAAGCCTGACCCGCAAAAAATGCTGCTTGCGCACTTCGCAACATTTCGCTATGCATTCCGTCTGTTCCAAGCATTATATTATTGCCTAATTTGCTTGAATTAAAAAAACCTACATTATTATTCAAATTGCTTTCGGCATTTTGCACAATAAAAGCTTTGCTTTGGCTTAAAATTTTGCGTTCATTATCATCAAGGTGCAGGCAGTGTGCAAGTATTGTTTTTGATGAATTTAACACATCATAATCGTTCAGGCGTTCAATTACTCTTTTGCCGTAATTATCTTCACAATGTTTTTGGTCGTAAAGGTCTTCGGCTACATGTATATGAAAACCTGATTTGTATTTATGCATTAAATCGGCAGCCTTTTTCATACTTTTGTTACCTACGGTAAATGAAGCGTGTAAGCCTACCAATCCCTGATGATTTTTCAGATAGCTTTCTGTTTCAGCTAGCCCCTGTTCGGCTTTGTCTAAACCATCGCGGTCGGTAATTTCATAACATAATAAATGATTAAGTCCGATGCGCTCAAAAGCCTCAGCTATTATTTCCAAAGAACCTTCGATATAGTTTGGCGAAGCATGATGATCGATAACAAAAGTATTACCTGATTTTGCACAGGCAATAGCCGTAGCTAAAGCACTTGCTGCAATCATATCTTTATCCAAAGATTTATCTATATTCCACCAGATGTATTTTAGAATTTCATAAAAATTTTGTGGATTCTTTTCGGGAGCAGGCATACCGCGTGCCAATGCGGAATATACATGATGATGCCCTACTGCAAAAGATTTGGTAACTAATTTACCGGAACAATCTATTATTTCATCGGCATCTGTAATTTTATCATTAAAAAATATAGGCTTTGCTTCTTTTTCGCTTACTAAAACATCGGTAATTTGAAAATCTAATGTTTTCCAATCGATAAATGTAGTATTTTTCAGTAATATACTCATATGTTAATTCTCCTCCTTTATTTCAAATTGTAAATCTATTTCACATTCATTTGCATCAATTACGGTAACATAATAGTAACCTTTGCTTAAATTTTTGCGTTCAGTAGTGTTTTGTTTGTTTTCCCAATAGATTTTGTATGGTTTTGTACCTCCGGTAATTGATAAAGTAATTGAACCATTTGAACTACCTTTGTTTGCATTAGTAAGTTTAGCTTTCACTTCTAGTTTTTCAGGTTCTTTTAATTCTATTATTTCAATTCTTTGGCAAGATAACTTATCCGTTACGGTAAGTGTAAATTTTCCGGCACTTAAACCAATTAAATTTTCGGCATGCTCACCGTTTGACCATTCATAATTGTATGGAGGAACACCGCCACTCACAGAAGTGTATATTGAGCCGGATTTTTGTCCGTAACACAAAGGGTCAATCTTCTCAATATTAATTCGTAGAGATTCTTTGGGTTCAGTGATCGTAATTTCCTTTTTTGCTCTGCACTTATTTTTATCAATCACGGTAACTGTATATTTTCCGGCTTTTAAACCGGTGAGCAGGCTGTCCGTTTTTTTATTTGCCCACAAAACAGAATATTCCGGTGTTCCGCCTTCAATAATAAGTTTTATACTTCCTGAGTTTCCACCATGACACTTTACATCTGTTTTCTCAAAATCGATAAATAAAGCTTTCTTGGGGGCGATAATTTTTATGGTATCCGAAATAAAACAATTATTTTTATCTAAAATCTCTACTGTATAAATTCCTCCGGACAGTTTTTTAATACTTTTTTTATCCTG
>JALSLF010000537.1 GCA_026988445.1 Bacteroidales bacterium | reverse complement strand
GTCTTCTTTTGCAGGAATAGAATCAAATATTACTCTTATTTCATTAAGATCTTTTAAAACAGAAGCAACATTTTCATCATCTTTGTATGCTTCAAGCAAAGGAATTAAGTTATCTAATGTAGTTTTTTGTTCTGCAATAGTTTTTAATATCTCTGCATTATTTTCTGTTAAACTGGCTAATTCAACCGATAAATAAACACCTTCAATCCAGCCTCCGGCTAATACCATAACAGAAACAGCACCTTTTCCGTTATCATTCAGGTATTTAAATGTACCATGAAAAGAAGTTGTTAAAATTTCATAAAGTGAATCGTTATTATTGATATTTGCTTCAACTTTTTCCAATAAATTCAGGTCTTCAGGTGTTTCAACCGATAAACCGTCTCTTAATTTTAAGGTAGCTGCCAAATAATCATGTGTTTCTTGCGATTTATTGTAGGTACTGGCATAACTTAAATCAGCACCATAAACACCTAAGTTTAATGCCTTCGCCATTTCTGTAAAATATTTATCCACATTTTCAGGGCGGTTTGCCAAGTCAAGAATATAGCTTGCTCCGGCTTTATTCAGCATGCTTGTAACTTCTAAAGGAGTTGGCAGCGGATACACAAGTTTTTGTGCTTGTTCCACTACATTTTCCTCTGTGATTACTTCATCTTCTTTTTGTTCTTGATTGTTTGATTCATTACCGCAGCTAATTAATAGTGCAGATAATGCAACGGAAAACATTAATGTTTGTAAAACCGTAATAAATCTTTGTTTCATGAGTTTATATTTAAATTATTATTAATGAACATAAAGTGTACCTGTTAATAGGATTGTTTTATCTGCAAAAAATAATGCAGATTGATAATATTATTGCAAATATATAATTTGCATTAGAAATAAAAAAAATATCCGTAAAACTAATCTAAAATATTTTTAAAATTTATACTTTTAGCCGGAAACTTAAACCTAAATTGAGCGATTATGTACAAAAATAAGTGTCAAGATATTGAGAATAAAAAGTTTAGGAAAAAAGTAAGAATACCTTTTGGTATTTGAGTCTTTTTTTATAAATCTTTTTAACTCAATAGATTGGTGCTTATTGAAGTAGATAATCGCTCAATTTAGGTTAAATTTATTATTATAGAACAATGAAACTAAATTTATTTTTGCTTATAATTGCTAATGGCTTATTTCTTAGCCTCTCTGCACAAAATTCTTTTCCTGATTCCATTATTCAAAAGCCTAGACTCTTGCGTATCATGTTTTATAATGCCGAAAATTTTTTTGATACTGAAAATGATAGTGTGAAAAGAGATGATGAATTTTTGCCAAATCAGGGGAAATTTTGGAATCGAAGCAGGTATTACACAAAGCAAAAGCATATTTCGCAAGTTATTGCCGGAATTGGAGGATGGTCTCCTCCGGAAATAATCGGATTGTGTGAAATTGAAAACAGGAAGGTGCTTAATGATTTTATCAGGTTTGCACCTATTAATAAATTCGGATATCGAATTATTCATAAGGAATCGCCTGATTTACGTGGGATTGATGTTGCTTTCTTGTACAGACAAGGACATTTTTTTCCTATTTCGTATAAAGCTATTGAAATTAGATACCCTTTTTCAAATTCAAAAACCCGTGATATTTTATACGTAAAAGGACGAACAAAACAACATGACACTTTGCATATTTTTGTTAATCATTGGCCCTCTCGTTGGGGTGGCCAGTTAGAAACTGAGCGTAAACGAATGTTTGTTGCATCGGTTTTGCGAAAAAATGTTGATTCTATATTTAGTGTGGATAATAGAGCCAATATTATTATTATGGGCGATTTGAATGATTATCCTGAAAATACCAGTGTTTCTAAGGTGCTTAATGCAAAAGACAAATACGATAATATCCGGGCGGATGAATTATACAATTTGAGTGCCTATTTACAAAATGTAAAGCATATCGGCTCTCACAAACATGAAGGAAAATGGGGGACTTTGGATCAATTTATCGTTTCCGGTGCTTTAATAGATAAAAAAAACTCGGTTTATACTTCGATAAATGATGTGCATATTTATACTGCCGGTTTTTTATTGGAAGAAGATAAGCAATATACCGGATATGCGACAAACAGAACCTATATCGGCTTTAAATACCATGGTGGCTACAGTGATCATTTACCTACTTTTTTAGATATTTTTAAAGTTGAATAATCATGAATAGAATTATTTTACACAAGGGTGATATAACTAAACTTAAAGTAGATGCCATTGTAAATGCTGCAAATAAAAGTTTATTGGGCGGTGGCGGAGTTGATGGTGCAATACACCGTGCAGCAGGAAAAGAGCTTTTAAAAGAGTGCAGCACTTTAAACGGTTGTGAAACCGGTAATGCAAAAATAACCAAAGGGTATAATTTGCCTGCAAAATACGTTATCCACACGGTTGGGCCTGTTTGGAACGGTGGAAAATACAGGGAGGAGGAATTATTGGCATCTTGCTATAGCAAAAGTTTAGAATTGGCAGTTAAAAACAATATAAAAAGCATTGCTTTCCCAAATATAAGTACCGGAGTTTACGGCTTTCCGAAAGATAAAGCTGCCCGGATTGCCATAAATACCGTGAAAAACTTTCTAACAAAACATGAGGAAATAGAAAAAGTGATTTTTGCGGTTTTTGATGATGAAAATTTTGAGATTTATAATCGCTTAATTTAGCCTAATAAAATTCGTGCATCTGAGACTACAAATAAATTAACTAAAGTTATTAAACCTGAAAATCTAAAAATATTCATTATGCGAAAACTCTTGTGCCGCAACTAATTTACGGTTTTCAATTTTAATTACCCTGCCCGGATATCGTTCGATTAAATCATATTGATGAGTGGCAATTATAACACAAGTACCGTTACTTGATGCAATTTCGCTTAAAATTTGCATTACTTTAAAAGAATTGTCAGGGTCAAGATTACCGGTAGGTTCATCGGCAAGAATAATTTGCGGTTTATTTAATAAGGCACGTGCAATAACAATACGTTGCTGTTCACCTCCTGAAAGTTCATGCGGAAATTTTAATTCTTTATCCGGTAAATCAACTTTTTGTAAAACTTCCGATATTCTTTTCTGTTTTTCTTCTTCACTTTTCCAGCCGGTAGCCTCCAATACAAATTTTAAATTGTCGTGTACGGTACGATCAGTTAAAAGCTGAAAATCTTGAAAAACAATACCCAAACTACGTCTTAAATAGGGGATTTGTCTTCGTTTCAGTTTATTGATATTAAAATTACTAACACGTACTGTGCCGGATTGTGCTTTAAGCTCAGCATAAAGCGTTTTAAGCAGGCTTGTTTTCCCGCTTCCCACACTACCTATTAAATAAACCAGCTCGCGCGGAAATACTTTTAAGCTAACATTATGTAATAAATTGCGTGTTCCGTAATTCAACGAAACATCTTTCAATTCAATGACTGCATTTTCCATTTTTGAATATCTTTAAACACCGGATAAGGTATTATTTCGCTAAATTAATAAAAAATAATCAAATTATCCAATATCTTTATAAAATAATCAAGTAAAGTTTACTTTTTGTTATGTGATATGAAAAAGTGGTTCAGAAATAGGATTTTTCCACAGAAAAAGGTTAATAACTATTGCCTATATAAGTTTTATAATGCGCTAAAATATGTTATTTTTGTGGGCTGCCTTAAATAGGTATGTAAAAGTAAGAAAGAAACTGATACAATTATGAGTGATAAAGATTTAGAAAAACAAAACGGAAACGGAAACGATTATTCGGCAGACAGTATTCAGGTACTTGAAGGCTTAGAAGCGGTACGTAAGCGTCCTGCTATGTATATTGGCGATGTTGGTGAGCGGGGATTACATCATTTGGTGTATGAAGTTGTGGATAATTCAATTGATGAAGCACTTGCCGGATTTTGTTCAAACATAGAAGTTGTTATCAATGAAGATAATTCAATAACTGTAGTTGATGACGGTCGGGGTATTCCTGTGGATATGCACGAAAAAGAAGGCAGGTCAGCTTTGGAAGTGGTAATGACCGTGCTTCATGCCGGAGGTAAATTTAATAAAGATTCATACAAGGTTTCGGGCGGTTTGCATGGTGTAGGTGTTTCTTGTGTAAATGCTTTATCTACAAAGCTTGTGGCTACTATTTACCGCGATGGGAAAATATACAGACAAGAATATAGTATCGGTAAACCCTTATCGGATATTGAAGAAATTGGCGAAACCGATAGAACCGGTACGGAAATTACTTTTTATCCCGATGGAAGTATTTTTACCACTACCGAATATAAATTTGATATTTTAGCTGCCCGCCTAAGAGAACTTGCTTTTTTGAATAAACGCATTAAACTGTCTATAACTGATAAAAGAGAAAAAAACGAAAAAGGGGATTTTAAATCAGAGTCTTTTTATTCGGAAGAAGGTTTGGTGGAGTTTGTAAAATACTTAGACGAAACACGCGAATCATTAATTGACAAAGTAATTAATATTGAAACAATAAATCAGGGAGTGCCGGTTGAGATTGCTTTACAATACAATACGACTTTTCGTGAAAATATTCACTCTTATGTTAACAATATTAATACGATTGAAGGCGGTACGCATCTTTCGGGTTTTAGAAGAGGTTTAACGCGTACTTTAAAAAAATATGCCGAAGATTCAGGAATGCTTTCAAAACTAAAAATTGATATTACCGGTGATGATTTTCGTGAAGGATTGACTGCAATTATTTCGGTAAAAGTTCAAGAACCGCAGTTTGAAGGACAAACAAAAACAAAGCTCGGGAATTCCGAAATTAGTTCGGTTGTTGACCAAGCTGTGAGTGAGATGCTGCGTAACTATTTAGAGGAAAATCCTAAAGATGCCAAATCAATTGTTCAGAAAGTGGTTTTGGCAGCTACGGCACGTCAGGCAGCGCGCAAAGCTCGTGAATTGGTTCAACGTAAATCGGTAATGGGAGGGGCAGGATTACCCGGTAAATTAGCCGATTGCCAAGAGCGTGACCCTGTAAAAAGTGAAATTTATTTGGTCGAGGGAGATTCGGCAGGAGGTACTGCCAAACAAGGACGAGACCGTAAGTTTCAAGCCATATTACCACTACGTGGTAAAATTTTGAATGTAGAAAAAGCGATGCAACATAAAGTGTTTGAAAACGAAGAGATTAAAAATCTATTTACTGCACTTGGAGTTACATTTGGGACGGAAGAAGATAGTCGAGCATTGAATATGGAAAAATTGCGTTATCATAAAGTAATTATCATGACTGATGCCGATGTGGACGGTAGCCACATTTCAACCCTTATCATGACTTTCTTTTTCAGATATATGAAAGAGATTATTGAAAATGGTTATTTATATATTGCCACACCACCGCTATATCTTGTAAAAAAAGGAAAACAAGAGCGTTATTGTTGGTCGGAAGAAGATCGCCTTGCAGCAGTTGAAGAGTTAGGTAAGGGGCAAGAGACGTCTGTTTCAATACAACGATATAAAGGTTTGGGTGAAATGAATGCCGAACAACTTTGGGAAACTACCATGAACCCTGAAAAACGTACTTTGCGCCGTGTAAGTATTGAAAATGCAGCCGAAGCCGATCGTACTTTTTCTATATTAATGGGCGATGATGTTGCACCGCGCAGAGAATTTATAGAAGCCCATGCTACTTATGCAAATATTGATGTGTAGATATTTTGCATTTTAAAGATTTTTATGAACCATGCAGGTTTTTGCTGCATGGTTCTTTTTTTATTACTTTTACCTTAACCTAATACTAATTTAGCTATGACCCCAAAACTCTTTTTAACCGTATTAATGTTTTTGTTATTTAATCGTTTTTTCGCACAAGAATCATTAATTATTGATTATTCCGGTATAAAACGTAATCATATTTATATTGAAGCCTATTCTGTTAAACCTGATTATTCCGAATTTAATTTTTCGATCAATTATGAATATTCTATCGGTTCAAAGCGAAAAGTTTCTATGAGGCTTGGTTTTTATCCCAGTTTTGAGGATAAGGGCTATGTTTTTCCGCTAACAATAAATTGGCTTACGGCTCCACAAAAAAAACATCATTTTGAATACGGTTTCGGACCGGTATTAGGTTTTGAGAGAGATACTAAAAACAATCGAACATACTTTGTATTTGGCGGTGCTCTTGTTCCACTAATGTATCGCTTTCAAAAACAAAAAGGCATATTTTTCCGAACAGGAATTAATGTATTTGTATCTTACCCCACACTTATTTCGCCATCGGTTAGCTTGGGCTATAAGTTTTAGTTTTATTATGTTCTTATCACTCCTGTTTTGTATTTTTTCTTTATGGGTTTATGGCTTGCTGCTTCAATACCCATCGAAATTAATTTTCGCGTTTCCAAAGGGTCGATAATTGCATCGGTCCATAAACGGGCAGCTGCATAGTAGGGCGAAGTTTGTTCGGTGTATTTTTGCGTGATTTCGTCTAGCATATTTTGTTCTTTTTCTTTGCTTATTTCTTCTCCTTTTGCTTTTAAACTGCTCAAATGAATTTGTAATAAGGTTTTTGCAGCACTTGCACCGCTCATTACTGCCAGTTGTGCCGTAGGCCAAGCAACAATTAAGCGTGGGTCGTATGCTTTTCCGCACATGGCATAATTGCCTGCACCGTAGGAGTTTCCTATCACTATTGAAAATTTAGGTACAATAGAATTTGCCATAGCATTCACCATTTTTGCTCCGTCTTTAATAATTCCGCCATGTTCTGAACGGCTGCCCACCATAAAACCGGTAACATCGTGCAAAAATACCAAGGGGATTTTCTTTTGGTTACAGTTCATAATAAAATGAGCTGCTTTATCTGCCGAATCGGAATAAATAACACCGCCAAATTGCATTTCACCGGTTTTATTTTTTACAATGGTACGTTGGTTGGCTACTATACCCACGGCCCAACCTTCGATACGTGCATAGGCACAAATTATGGTTTTCCCATAATTGGCTTTGTATTCATCGTATTCCGAATTATCTGTTAAACGTTCAATAATTTCATACATATTGTATGGAGTGTCTCGCTTTTCCGGTATTAGACCATATATATCTTGTGGGTCTTTTTGTGGAAGAGCTGCCTCGATACGGTCAAAACAGGCTTTTTGGGGTTTCCCGATTTTTGAAAGAATACTTCTTATTTTATCTAAGGCTTCGTAATCGCTTTCTACTTTATAATCTACTACACCAGATATTTCCGTATGGGTATCTGCTCCACCAAGCGTTTCATTATCTACGTTTTCGCCAATTGCCGATTTTACTAAATATGAACCTGCCAGAAAAATACTTCCGGTTTTATTTACAATAATGGCTTCATCGCTCATGATTGGCAGGTAAGCACCACCGGCAACACAGCTTCCCATTATTGCAGCTATTTGCGGAATACCTTTTGCCGACATAATTGCATTGTTCCTGAATATTCTTCCAAAATTTTCTTTGTCGGGGAAAATCTCATCCTGCATGGGAAGAAAAACACCGGCACTATCTACTAAATAGATAATCGGTAAATGATTTTCCATAGCTATTTCTTGGGCACGTAGATTTTTCTTTGTGCTAATCGGGAACCAAGCTCCTGCTTTTACGGTGGCATCATTGGCAACAATAACACATTGCCTGCCGCTTACGTAGCCGATAACTACTACTACGCCGCCTGCCGGACAGCCCCCGTATTCTTGATACATACCATCTCCGGCAAAAATACCGATTTCGATGATACGGCTGCCTTTATCAATTAAATATTCAATACGTTCACGAGCAGTGAGTTTCCCTTTTTCGTGTTGTTTGGCAATTTTTTTTTCGCCACCACCAAGTTTTAGTGTATCAATGCGTTTGTTTAACTCTTTAAGTAAGTTTTTATAGTTCTCTTTGTTTTTTGAAAATTTATCACTCATAGGTTGGGTTTTTTTTGAAACCAAATGTACATTATTTTTTTTAAATTCAGTGG
>JALSLF010000536.1 GCA_026988445.1 Bacteroidales bacterium | reverse complement strand
GATTATCAAGGGTATTCGTTACAGTTTGAGCATTTTCAAATGTTCCGTCTCCTTTATTGCGCATTATTCGCACATAATTGTCGCTTGAAGAAAAAATTAAATCTTGATTGCCGTCTAAATCTAAATCGGCAGCTTGCACATCAGTAAAGTTATAATTGCCTGATGAAGCCTTAATTGCAAATATATTTTTTACTGAAGAAAAATTATTGCTTCCTTGATTTTCATACCACATTATCCTTGCAGAATCCAATGTGGACTGCCCCGTACCAATTACAACATCATCTAAATTATCATTATTTAAATCGGCTGTATAAATACATTTAGGAATAGATTGTAAATTAGGAAGCGAAATTTGTGTCCACGTATTAGCACTGCCCCCATTTATAAAAACATTTATCCCCCATACTAAATTTCCTTGTCCATCTCCTACTTGTGCAGTTATAATATCTAAATCTCCATCATTATCAATGTCAGAAATACTAAAATCATTTATAGAAATAGTACTGATTGTATGCTTAGTCCATGCCGTACCATCACCGGAGCTATTTTCAAACCATTCTAATTTGTTTGGATAAAAAATAACTACATCATTGTTTTCATTGTTATTCATATCGGCTATTTGAATATAAGCAATAGTACTTGTAGTAATATATGTATTTATTGTATCTATAAGGCTAAAATTTCCAGAACCATCGTTTGAATACCATTTTAGCATTCGATCAGAATTTTCAATAGAGATAACATCAACAGAACCATCACCGTTAATATCTCCAACTGCAAGCGTTGTATAGGTGTCATTATCGGCAATAGTATCCGAAACGGCAAATTTTTTATTTCCGTCATTATTGTTTTTAAACCAAACCAATTGTCCCCAAGAGCCAACACCGGAAGTACCATAATTTGCAGTAACAGCATCTAAAATACCGTCATTATCAATATCGGCTGTAATTACTATTTTAGGAATAAGTAATTGTGTTGAGAGTGTATCCTGAGTACCAAAAGCAATTTGTGCCTTAATACCAATACTTAGTATCAAAAAAAATAGTAAAATAAGATTCTTTTTCATAGCTGTTATTTTATAGTTAAACATATTTTAGTATCTTGGAAAATTCTGGAGAATTTTCACATTAAGTTCTTTGCTATGAAGAAAAAATAAGGAAGAATTTTAAAAAAAAGTGGTGTAAAATAAATAGTTGAATACTTAAATTGCTCACTTTTTTAAAAAAAGGAGCCTTGTTTTTTCTCATTTCCTTACCCAAAGTTAAGAATTATGAGAAAACAATACATGTTAAAAAGCACAAAATGATAAATTAATTGATAAACTAAAAGCTTATGTTTATCAATTTAAAATAAGAAGTGATAAAGCTGTAATTAAATCTATAAAGCCCTGTATATTAATATAATAACAATTTAATATCTGAATATCCGTAATAGTTTTACCATTTAACCGAAAATCTAAAATCATCATTCCTTGTTCGTTATTCATTATTCATTTGATTTACGAATAACTTGTCCGACTACCGGCGGACCGAACACCGATTTACGAATAACGAAGTTTTCAAATTTAGCCATTTTTGTTATTACCGCTAAATTTGCACAGTAATACCTAAAATTTATATCCTAAGGTAAAATTAATTTGATCTTTACTAATGTTATAATTTGCATTTTCAGATAGTCCTTGATCGTATTCATACAATAAGTAGTTATTTTTTGTGTAAGAATGCCTAAAAGCAAAATCTATATATACAGTTCTTGTTTTAAGACCAATACCTAGCGAATATCCTGAAACAGAACCTGTTGCTTTAAATTTTTCGGAACTTGCCGAACCATAATAAGATAGCCCGCCGCGCAAATAAACCGGAGCCAACCTAATTTCTATACCGGCTCTAAGGTTATGACCATTGCCAAATTTTTCTTTAATGGTATTATTTTCCGTTTCAAAATCATAATCATCTGCCCGAAAACGTGATTTACCGTAATCAAGATATTCATAATCAGCAGAAACAATTGCATATTTCCAAAGCACAAATGCAAGACCGGCAACTGTTCTAAAGGGTGAGTAATATTCATAAGAATATTCATATTCACCGGCACTTGAATGATATTCTGTATTACCATCCGAATCGGGAGTTCGCCAATAAGTACTCATTTTGTATGAATATACATCAGTCATTGAGTAAAAAGTAGGAGTGTGAAAAGCAAGACCTATGCGTACAAAATGTACCGGACGGATAATCATTCCTATTTTAAAATTACTTCCTACACCTTTTGTTTCAATCGTTTCGGTATAGTCAAAACTTTTAAAATCGCCGGACTCAGTACTTTCTGTATGACTTAGTGTATATTTTGATCGAATATTTTGTATTCCGAAAGTAGCTCCAATTTGAATAAAATCGGCATAATTTCCTCCAAGACTAAAAACCCATTCACCAATCCCGCCTTGGGTTTCAATAAGTCTTCTTTGTCTTTCTCCATAAGAACCATACAAAGGGTTTATATAGGTATAGTCAGAGTTTGGAAGCGTATCGGTTGCATAAGTATCAAAAGCCATCCAAAGCCAATCACTTAAATCTTCAGGATGCGTTCCGTCTGAGTTTATCATGAAAAGGTCTAAAAGCGAACTGTTTGTATTTGTTCCTTCAATGGTAATACTGTTTGATAAATTTTGAAGATAATTATAACCTACACCAAAAGTAACGGTCTTCCATCCGGTTTCTTCCGGGTCATAGGTTTTTAAATTTAGTATTAAGCCTAAGTTGTTTATATTACTTCGTACATAATCATCTTGTGTGTTTTCTCCCATGTAATTAGCACCGGTATTCATCATTATAGCACCTGCCGAAAACATCACCCGGCTCTTTTTAAAACTTCCGATACCTGCCGGATTGGTACTTAGCACCGAAAAATCAGCACCAAGTGCACTAAATGCTCCACTCATACCCATATAACGGGCAGTTCCTCCATAAGTTAAAAATGAATAACGCAAAGCATCGTTTTCATTTTGCGCAAAAATATTTACGGCAAAAGAAAATATGAATAGAATAGTAGAAAGCTTTTTAACCATTCTTTTGTAAAAGTTTATTAAGTTGATAAAGTATTAACGTTTTCGTCCACCGCTTGACCTTGTCCCTGAACTATTACTTCGTGTACTTGAACCTGACGAACGATTAATAGAAGAACTACTTGAACTTGTTGGACGCGTATAAGTAGATGAGCGGTTGCTTGAACTCGAAGAGCGATTATAAGATGAGCGGTTGATGTTTGTTCGTTGATAGCTTGAACTTCTATTTGGTGGATTATTATGAGACTTTACTTTTGTTCTGTTTGAATTTCGGTTATTAATGTAGTTTGACCGGTTATTATTGTAATAATTTGAACTTCTGTTTGTGTTTGTTTTATAAGTATTCGAGCTTTTAGTAGAATTTCCGGTATTGTATTTTACAGTTCTGTGTACTCCTGAAGAACGGTTGTTTGAATTCCGGTTGCTTGAGTTACGAATAAAACTATTATCTGTGTTTGTCGTGCTCTTTTTATCATTATTAATTAAATAAGGTCGTGTACGATTACCTGAATTGGTAATTCTGTTTGTTGAATTACGATGTTGATAGTTTCTTCTATTTTCTTCTTTATAATTAACATTATTATAGTTTCCTTGATAGATATAATTTGAGTTATATCCACCGTAATAAGATGAATACCCATAGGGAGAACCATAATAAGGAGAATATCCATACGGATTGTATCCTGAGTATCCGTAGGGGTTATAAGCATACGGATTATATCCATAAGGACTGTATCCTGAATAAAATGGAGAATAATATCCACCGTAACCAAAGGATAAAGCGATATTAAAAACCGGCATAAAACTTCCCCAGCCTCCATACGTGCTGTTTGAAAAATAAGAGTCGGAAGTATTGCTGTCGCTGAATTTTTTTACGGCATCCGAATAAGATACTTCATCGTCATCGGCACTACTGTATTCATCTAAATTGTAAATACTTTCTTCTGAATAAATATTACTAAAATCATAATCCTCATCAGTTGAATAGATAACTTGGTCATCTAATTCGCCGGCTAATTCATTATCATTACCTATGCTTTTATTGTTGCTTTCATCATTAGAATAAATAATTCCTGAATTGCTTTCTTGTGATTGATTATTATCACGATAATAGGAATTTAAAACCACCACTTCGTCATTGGTAATTAGCTCTCCGTTGGCATTATTATCGGCAACAAGGTTTTTATTGTTTTTATCTTTTTTAACCGTATAATATAAATCATCATATTCATCTACGGCAAATTTTTGACTGCCGCAAGAACTTAAAATGAATATAAAAAGTATGGATAATATATATAATGTTTTCATAACGAATAATTTTAGTGGATAGAATATAATTTATCGTCTATTATAAACACGTATAAAACGCGTAATTATTACAAAGATAGGCAATTTTTTTCATTATTTTATTAATCTATATGTTGCTAAAGTGTTAATTTTGCTAAAATATAGTTAAATAGTGTTAATTTTAGAATTTAATAAAGATTGGAAATTGTCAATTTTTATAAAATTTGGTAGTTTCGGGTTTGAGGCATTATATAATAAACAGACTGAAAGCCTGATTTATATTAACCCAATGGCAGCGCCTTGGGGTAATAATGCATTTAGTAAAAGAGCAGCCTGAAAGGCTAAGTTAAATTGCACTTACAGTGCGTATATAATTCATTTCATATTTAGCCCAAGGCGTTGCCATTAGGTTAAATTGATTAAGGCTTTCAGCCTTTAAGCTAAATTCTAAAATTTGACAAAATACTGTATTGTAAAATGAAATTATCAAAAAATAAATATTCAGGAATTTTTTTAATTGATTTAGACGGAACATTGCTAAATGCTAAAAAAGAAATCGGAGATAAAGATTGGCAAACACTTATTAAACTGGAAAAATTAAATTATTTGCGGGTTTTTGCCACCGGCAGAACTTATTACAGTGCCCATCAAGTTTTAAACGAAAATTTTCCTTTCGATTATTTGATTTTTTCATCAGGTGCAGGAATTAAAAATATGAAAACCGGAGAAATTATTTTTAAAGCTAATTTAAATTCAACACAAATTAATGAAACCATTGATGTATTACGAAAATTAAACGTAAATTTTTCTATTCAACATCCCATTCCCGATAATCATATTTATCATTACCATGAAGGAAAAAAATCGAATACCGATTTTGAATGGCGAAATAATCTATACAAAAAATATGCTCATCCTTTAAACAGTAAATTTCCTAAAAATGAAGCAACACAGTTTTTGGTTATTTTAGAGAATGAAGACGAATTTAACAAAGTTAAAAGCCGTATCAACAACTTAAAAGTTATTCGAGCAACATCACCGATTGACGGAAAATCTATTTGGTTAGAAATTTTTCCGCAAGGAGTTTCAAAGGCAGCGGGAGGTAAATTTTTATGCAAAACTTTAAATATCCCGCAAGAAAAAACTATAGGCATTGGTAACGATTATAACGATTTGGATTTACTTGCATGGACCAATCAATCCTTTGCGGTAGCTAATTCGCCCGAAATATTAAAAGCCAAATATACTTTATGCACCGATAATGAAAATAATCCGCTTACCGATGTAGTAAATAAACTTTCATTTTGAGATTAGCAAAAAATAACAGACTTTTGCAGCTAAATTGAGCGATTATATACAAGAAGTGTCAAAATACTGCAATTAAAAAAGATTGTTGCCAACTTAATAAACTTATTTAATTGATTATCAATAGCCCCATGCTTTAGTTTGGGGGTAAAAAATTAAAAACAGGGTAGTTTTGGCGAGATTTTGGTTTGCGAAGCACCAAAATCATGACAAAACATGCTAAATATTAAATAGTTACTATTATTGTAAGCTACTGAGTAGTAATAAGAGTTTAGATAAGAGTTAGAATACCATACATTTTTGAGTCTTTTTAAAAATATTTTTAAATCGTTAGATTGGTGCTTATTTAAGTAGTCAATCACTCAATTTAGCTTGAAACCAATTTAATAATAAAACATACAGCTTTGGGACGAAGAAGAAAAAAATTGCCGTTTTACGAAAACATTGAAATAATAGATTTAGCTGCCGAAGGCAAAGCCATTGCAAAAATTGCAAGCGGAAACGACGATAAAGAAATGATTGTTTTTGTTACCGGCTGCGTGCCCGGCGATGTAGTTGATATTCAAATAAACCGTAAGAAAAAAACCTTTATGGAAGCCTATCCGGTAAATTTTAAAAAATACTCGGATTTGCGTATTGATGCCAAGTGCTGCCATTTTGGTGTATGCGGTGGATGTAAGTGGCAAAATCTTCCGTATAAAAAACAATTAGAATACAAACACAAGCAAGTAGTCGATCAATTAACCCACATAGCCGGTGTTGAATTACCCGAAGCCGAAGCTATTTTGGCTTCGCCAAAAGAATATTATTACCGCAACAAATTAGAATTTACTTTTTCAAACAGGCGTTGGCTTACCAAAGAAGAAATTGCCGACGACAGCCCCAAACAAATGAATGCTTTGGGTTTTCACGTTCCTAAAATGTTCGACAAGATTGTTGATATAGAAAGTTGTTACTTGCAAAACGAGCCATCGAACCAAATACGTTTGGCAATTAAGCAATATGCTTTGGAAAACAAACTCAGTTTTTTCGATTTACGAAATGATGAAGGTTTTTTACGAAATTTAATCATCCGCACTTCCACCACAGGCGATTTAATGCTCATTCTTTCTTTTTACTATGAAGACAAAAGCCTGCGCGAAGCTTTAATGAATTTCATTAAAGAAAAATTTCCGCAAATCAGTTCTTTGATGTATGTAATCAACCCCAAAAAAAACGATACAATTACCGATTTACCGGTAAAACTCTTTGCAGGAAAAGACCATATCTTTGAACAAATGGAAGATTTACGTTTTAAGATTGGTCCAAAATCCTTTTATCAAACCAATTCCGAGCAAGCCTATAATTTATATTGCTTGGTGCGTGAATATGCCGGACTCACAGGCACCGAAACCGTTTACGATTTATATACCGGAACCGGCACCATTGCCAATTTTGTAGCAAAAAATGCTAAAAAAGTAGTAGGTGTTGAATATGTCCCCGAAGCCATCGAAGATGCAAAAATAAATTCAGAGATTAACCACATTAAAAATACGGTTTTTTATGCCGGCGATATGAAAGATGTTTTAAGTGATAATTTTATTGCCCAAAACGGTACGCCCGATATAATTATAACCGACCCGCCGCGTGCCGGTATGCATAAAGATGTGCTGAAAGTAATTTTAAATGCAGCCCCCGAAAAAATTGTATATGTAAGTTGCAATGCTGCCACTCAGGCGCGCGATATTCAACTTTTGGATGAAAAATATCGTGTGGTAAAATACCGACCCGTAGATATGTTTCCGCATACCGCACACGTTGAGAATATCGCTTTATTACAAAAAAGATAATCACTCAATTTTGCTTTAATCCTTTATTCAATCATTTAATCATTCAATCATTCTTTCATTCATTTTAGGGCGGCTACGGGCTTTCCGCTCATAGTCCTCAGCCCCAAAAGCACAAAACCAAACGCCGGCAAAGTAGCTTCCGTTGGTCGCTCTTTCCCGGCGGGTTTTGTAGCTTTTACGGCTTGCGGGCTATCCGCTTCAATCCCTGCCGCATAAACCTGTCAGTGTGCGAAAGCACCTGACAGTGTTTTTTTCCTGAAAGCGTTTTTTTCGTAAAAAATAAAAAAACTTACACCTAAAAAGACATTGACAGGAGCTTCGCACACTGTCAAGTCGTACAGCAACAAATATTTACAGCCCGTAAACAATAATATTTACACACCGTAAAAGAACAAAATCGTATTCCGACTTCCTACACCAAAGGTATTTAAATAAACATCATATTAGAAACTATCAAAAAAAAATTATTATATTGCAAAGTAAATTATATACAATTTGTTTACATCCCTTTATTACAGGCAAT
>JALSLF010000535.1 GCA_026988445.1 Bacteroidales bacterium | reverse complement strand
CATACCTAATTAATCACTTTTAAATTTATATTACTATGGTTGATTTTTCATTAACAAAAGAAGATTTAGAAATAATTGAAAAGTACAAAGCTTTTACACAGGAGCATATTATTCCGAATGCTGCGGAATATGATCGAACAACAGAATTCCCTTGGCCAATTGTAAAAGAAGCCTATAAAGCCGGATTAATGAATGGTCCTATTCCTAAGAAATTTGGAGGAAACGGATACAACATATTTCAAGGCGCATTAGCTTCTGAGGAATTAGGAGCAGGATGTATTGGTATAGGCATTAGTATTGATGCAAATACCTTGGCATTAACTCCTCTTTTAATTGCTGCCAACGATGAACAGCAAAAAAGATTTTATGGTCAAATTATTGATAATCATGAGGTTGCTGCTTATTGTTTAACAGAGCCTAATGCCGGTTCGGATGTGGCGGGAATTAAATCTACAGCCCTTAAAAAAGGAGATAAATATATTTTGAACGGGCACAAGCGCTTTATTACAAATGGCGAAGTTGCAAGCATCCATACGGTTTTTGCTTTGACCGACCCTGAGCGTGGAGCAAGAAGTTTAACTGCTTTTGTTGTTCCTACTGATTCTCCCGGAATTGAAATTAAACCTCATTTACAAAAAATGGGACAAAGAGCTTCTGTTCAAAATGAAATTATTTATCGCGATGTTGAAATTCCTGCTGAAAATATGCTTGGACGCGAAGGACAAGGTTTTTTAATTGCCATGAAAACCTTTGACCGTACCCGCACAGGTGTTGCCGCTTTAAGTGTAGGTGTTGCCCGTGCAGCTTTTGAAAAGTCAAGAGACTGGGCTAAAAACCGTATCCAATTTGGTAAGCCTATTTCTTCAAATCAAGCCATTGGTTTTATGCTGGCTGAAATGGCTACTAAAATTGAACTTGCCCGCTTAATGACATGGAAAGCTGCTTGGTATTATGATCAAGGATTAAAAACTCCGGGTACCTTATCGGCAATGGCAAAATATTTTGCTTCGGATGTAGCAATGGAAGTTACCACTGATGCTGTTCAAGTAATGGGCGGCGACGGCTATTCTACTGAGTTTGGTGTAGAAAAAATGATGCGTGATGCTAAATTATGCCAAATTTATGAAGGAACCAATCAAGTACAACGCTTGGTTATATCAAAGGGTATCTTAAAATAATAATAATTATCTGTAAAAAAAATGTCGTTACCCTGTAACGACATTTTTTTCTTAAATGTACTACTATGTTTTATTACAAAAATAAAAAAATTAAGATGCTACTGCCTAAACAAATTAATATCTTTTAAATTAGAGTGTAAAATATATTCCAGTTTTTCTTTATTCTCGGCAAAAGTACGTTTAATAAAAATTTCCGCATATTTTTTATAATCATCATTACGATTCGAGTCAATGAGCAATAAATAACCCATAATGATATTTCCTGCCATTTCTACCAAACGACGTGCATGAAAATCGGCAAATTCTCTATCGCCTTTTTCTTTAACCTCACCTGTTGCCGTTTCAAAATCCTCGGTCATTTTTACCAATTTGTGTTTCAAATAATCTACATCATCGTTGATTTCAACTTTTTCATATTCTCTAATTTGGTTTAAATAACCTTTATTATCTACACCTCGAATTGCAGCCACCACTTGTAGTTGCGAAGTACCTTCATAAATTGAAGTAATACGAGCATCGCGATAGATACGCTCCACCGGATAATCTTTCATATAACCCGAGCCGCCTAACACTTGAATAGCATCATAAGCATTCTGATTGGCATATTCACTGGCAAATAGCTTTACCAAAGGAGTGAAAATATCTGCCAAACGTTGATATTTTTTAGCTTCTTTACGTTCTTCGGGTGTTAGCTTTCTTTCTTTGCTGATATGATCGTAAAGTTTGTATACCTCTGTAAAACGCGTAGTTTCATAGAGTAAAGTACGAGAAGCATGTATTTTTACTTTCATCATTGAAAGCATTTCATAAACTGCCGGAAATTGAATAATCGGTTTTCCAAACTGTTGACGCTCTTTTGCATAGTCCAAAGCTTCGCGATAGGCAGCTTCACAAATACCGACACCTTGCGCACCAATACCCAAACGTGCACCATTCATTAAAGACATAACGTATTTGATTAAACCCATTTTACGGTCGCCAATTAGTTTGGCAGGTGCATTTTTATAAACCAATTCACAGGTTGGAGAGCCTTTAATTCCCAATTTATTTTCAATTCTACGAACAGTTACTGCTTTTGATTTGCGTTCATACAAAAACATGGATAAACCGCGTGCATCGGTGGTTCCATCTTCTGTTCGTGCCAACACTAATGATAAATCAGCATCACCGTTTGTGATAAATCGTTTTACTCCATTCAAATACCATGTATCTGTTTCTTTATCATAGGTAGCTTTAATATCACCGCGAAGGTTTACTGCTTGGAGGTCAGAACCTGCATCCGGCTCGGTTAAAGCCATTGCTGCTGAATACCCCTGATTGAATAAGGGTAAGAATTTATCTTTAATTTCTTCCGAAGCAAATTCGTTGATAGTTTCTGCACAATCTTGCAAGCCCCAAATGTTTACAAAACTAGCATCTGCACGAGTAACAATTTCGGCAGTCATTGTAAAAGGCATTAAAGAAAAGTTAAGACCGTTGTACTTACGTGGCAAGGTCATACCAATTAAACCTGCATTTTTTAATGCATCGTAATTTTTTTGCGTACCTTTTGCCCAAATTACTTCATTATTAACTACTTTTGGTCCTTCTTTATCTACTTCTTCTGCATTTGCAGCAATAATGTTTCCTGAAATATCTCCAACAATTTCCAGCACTTTGTCGTAACTGTCCATTGCATCTTCAAAATTATGTGGGGCATAATCAAACTCTTCTTTATCGCGATAATTCCGTTCTTTTAAATCCACAATCTTTTTCATCATCGGGTGATTGAGATGAAATCTAAGATCTTCGTTATCTGTGTAAAAATTAGGCATATCTTTATTATTTTGTGTTCTTTTTATAAAATTTAATCAATTTAGGAATTACCTCATTAAGGTCTCCGTGAATATTATAATCGGCAATACTGTTAATGGGTGCATGTTCATCAGTGTTAATTGAAACAATCATAGCCGACTGATCCATTCCTACCCGATGCTGTACTGCACCGGAAATACCGCAGGCAATGTACAATTTGGGGCGAACAGTTACACCCGTTTGTCCTATTTGGCGTTCATGTTCAATATATCCTGCATCAACGGCTGCCCTTGAGCCACCTACTTCGGCACCCAAAACATCAGCCAACTGATAAAGTAAATCAAAATTTTCTTTTGAACCAACTCCGTACCCACCGGCAACAATAATTGGTGAAGCTCCCAAGTTTACTTTACTTTTTTCAATATGTCGTTCAATGATTTCAATTACAAAATCTTCATCTTTAACATAATCGGCAACTTTTACTTTTTTGACTTCACCTTGATGGTTTTCATCAAATACTTCCTTTTTCATTACTCCTTGGCGAACGGTTGCCATTTGCGGATGCATATCGGGATTAATAATTGTAGCAATGATATTGCCTCCAAATGCCGGACGAATTTGATACAATAAATTTTTATAAGTAGTATCGGTTTTTTTAACATAATGATCGCCGATTACTAAACTGGTACAATCTGCCGTTAAACCACAGCGCATTGCCGAAGCTACCCTTGGGGCGATATCTCTACCGATTGAGGTAGCTCCAAAAAGTACAATTTGTGGATTGTGTTCTTTGAGTAAGCCCGTAACAATTGATGTATGAGGTAAAGTAGTGTATGGCGATAGTCTTTTATCATCGGCTACATATACAGTATCGGCGCCGTACTTAAAGATTTGTGCTCCGATATTTTCTAATCCACTGCCTATAACAATGGCTTCTAACTGTACACCGAGTTGCCCTGCAAGGTCTTTCCCTTTGGTAAGAAGTTCCAAACTTACATCGGCTACATTATTGTCTTCTAATTCACAATATACAAAAACGTTTCTCATTTTTTTGTGTTTTATTTGAGACGCTTTGATAGCACACTATCAAAGGTCTTATTATCCTATTGTATGATTTTCAATCAATTCTTTAATAAATTCTTCCAATTGTTCGTCCGAAGTATCAATTTGTTTGGCTTCTTTTGCTGCCAAAACAATATTTTCAACTTTTTTAACTTTTGTTGGCGAACCTGATAAACCCAGCCATTTTACATCTGCTCCGATATCGTCAACACTCCATTCTTCAATTAATAAATACGGACGCTTTTCAACAAGCTCTTTTCTTAAATCGTCTGCATCTTTCATTTCGGTTTTGGTAAGTGCATACTTGTATTTCATGAGGCGTTTGGCATGACGCGGACGGCAATCGGGTGCTGAACCATGTACTGTAATGAGTACAGGCATAGGTGCAGCAACTGTTTCAACACCATTTTCCAAACGGCGCTTAATCGTGATTTTTTCTTTTTCAACTGATATAAGCTCTTCGGCATAAGTAATTTGTGGTATTCCTACTTTTTCGGCAGCCTGAGGTCCTACTTGTGCCGTATCTCCATCAATTGCCTGACGACCGGCAAAAATCAAATCAAAATCACCAATTTTTTTTACTGCTTGCGATATTGCATAAGATGTAGCCAATGTATCCGAGCCGGCAAAACGTCTGTCGGTAATTAAGTAACCTTTATCTGCACCCCTGTAAATTGCTTCGCGAATAATATCGGCAGCACGCGGTGGTCCCATGGTTAAAATGATTACTTCCGAATCAGGATACTTATCTTTTACCTGTAATGCCAGCTCTAAAGCATTCAAATCTTCGGGATTAAAAATGGCAGGTAAAACAGCTCTGTTTACCGTACCGTCTTCTTTCATAGCATCTTTCCCAACATTTCGTGTATCGGGAACTTGTTTGGCGAGCACAATTATTTTAAATCCGTTCATTCTTTATGGAAATTTGAAATTAAAAATTGTATAATAAAGCCGGATAATTCAAAAAAAAAATCAGACCTCTTGTTTATTTAGCTTGCAAATATAAAATTTTTTAAATACAAAATTTTGTATTCATTTATTTAGAATGTTTATAAATTACCAATGGTTTTCCTTATCACTAATAATCAGCGAATTAATTCATTTTCAGTGTTTTATATGCATGCATAGGAAATTGGATTATTGAATGGTTAGAACTTGTCCGACTACCGGCGGATTGTTAAACTACTGAATTGTTACACCTTGTCCGCCCACCCGCTGATAGTAACTGGTTGCTGGTCGCTGCATGTCCAACTTCCGGTATAATGATGAATTATTTAACTTTTAAACTACTCAACTTTTCAACTATTAAACTACCAAACTTCATGCGGCTTACTTATTTTTCACCCATGTAATATCTTTTAAATATATGATAGAATGAAGTTTTTTAAAATTTTTCAATAAATATTTTTGTGGTTCAGATATTAATCTTTATTTTTGCAAGCCGAAATTTAAAGAATTTAAGCGAATAATATAAACTATACAGTAATGAAAAAAGGCATACATCCGGAAGATTACAGATTGGTTGTTTTTAAAGATATGTCAAACGAGCATACTTTTATTACAAAATCAACTGCAAAAACAAAAGATACTATTGAAATTGATGGTGTAACTTATCCCTTGGTAAAATTGGAGATTTCAAATACTTCGCATCCTTTCTATACAGGTAAAATGAAACTGGTAGATACAGCAGGACGTGTAGATAAGTTTATGAATCGTTATAAAAAGCACATGGACAACAAAAAGAAATAGTTTTTTGTTTTTCCGTAAGATATCAAAGCCACGACTTTTTCGTGGCTTTTTTTTTCGTACAACAGCTCTCTGAGCTGTTATTTTCACAGCTCAGAGAGCTGTGCTACGGTCAAAAACTCACGAAAGTGTTTTTACGTACCCGTATGAACGCAAAGCAATAATTAAGATTAAGGGTATTATTGCATAATCAAATTCTTGTGGAATTAGCCACCAAAAGGCTAAAACTAATATTGCCAATCCACCACTTATCAAAAAATAATATTTTAAAAATGCCGGCTTGTTTTTCATTAACAATACAAAAGCAATAAAAAAATGAGTTGGTAAAGCCCAAATCAGGTTCCAATTTTGTACAACTGCAGTATGGTCGGTAGCCACCCATACTAAAAATAAAATCATTCCGATTGTTCCAATGGTAAAAAAGAATATAAAATCAAAAAATTTATATGTTTTTTTCTTTTTAATTTCAAGATAGCTTAGTATTAATGCTACAATAAATAATGTCCAAAATAAAGTAGCCGGGCGTATTATAAAAGGAGTACTTGTATCGTTTTCTGTTTGAAAAAAAAGTGTTTGTGTATGTTTTACCAAAGGTAATACTGTTCCGTTTTGTTTAATGCTTGCTTTTGCAGCCGCTTTTTCTAAATAATCGGGTAAAAACATAGTTTCTCTAAAAGTAGCCTTGCGGTCAATTACTGCACCAAGTATTAAGTTAATTCCAAATCGCGACCAATAATGTTCTTGCAAATAAGGCATTAGCAAATCTCTGAATGACAAGCTGTCTTTATAATCCGAATGAAAGCGTAAATCATTTTTAAATTCATTTTCCAAAACATCGCGTACGCGTGTAGCGCAATTATCAAAAAAGAAATCGTATTTATAATATTTGTTTTCAGGGCGTGCGTTGTACTGCAAAAAATCAAACATTTGCTGTTTTTGAAGAGGAGATAAATTAAGTATCTGTTCGCGAACACTACGGTTTTCTCGTTGATATGCATAGATAAAATTACGAAAATAACCTACCGAAAGCATGTAATTAAGTTTTCCGCGAACAAATTTTACATAAAAGCCGGGTTCGTTAAAGTTGAATGTTCCGTAATTATAAACCCAATCAATACCGTGGGCGGGGTCTTTTACACGTACGGCATTATGCCCGAAAACCGAATATAATTCTTCGCCCGGAGCGCAAGTTATAAGGCTGATTTGTGCATTAGGCGATAGTTTTTGAGCTGAAATATTTAGCGAAAAAGACAGAATAATCAGTAAGAAAAGAAATTTTGCACGCATTTTATGAATATTTATAATTTGCAGCCAAAGTAATAAATTTTTAAGGAATTTCTTTTGCTTAGCGTAATAAAAAATACCTGCATCAAAAAGTTGATACAGGTACTAAAACCGATTTTTTCAAGATTATTTTATCCCAAACCATGTTTTTTCACAAAATCGCTTAATACTTGGTCTAAATTCGGTTCGCCTATTTCTTGTAAATCATAATAAACACGCGTATTGGGCTTATTGATTTTAACAATGCGGTTCAAATCAATCGGAGTGCCGATAATTATGGCATCGCAATCTACTTTGTTAATGGTAGCTTCAAGGTCTTTTAGCTGTTGTTCACTATAGCCCATTGCCGGCAATAATTTACCAATGTTCGGATAAATACGGTACGTTTCGGCTAATTTACCTACGGCATATTCGCGCGGGTCGATAATTTCGGCAGCACCAAATTTTTGTGCAGCTACGGTTCCCGCACCAATTTTCATTTCTCCGTGTGTTAAAGTAGGTCCATCTTCTACCACCAATACACGTTTTCCGCGGATAACTTCCGGTTTATCTACTTTTATTGGCGAAGCACCATCAATAACCAAAGCATTCGGGTTTACTTTGGCAATACTTTCACGAACCTTTTGTATGCCTTCGGGCGATGCAGAATCCATTTTGTTAATTACAATGGCATCAGCCAAACGTAAATTAACTTCGCCCGGATAATAGCTTAATTCATGTCCCGGACGGTGTGGGTCGGCAACAGTAATGGTTAAATCGGGTTGGTAAAATGAAAAATCATTATTTCCGCCATCCCAAAGTATAACATCGCAGCCACTGGGGTCGTTTTCGGCTTGGCGCAAAATAGCTTCGTAATCAACGCCGGCATAAATTACATTGCCACGTACAACATGTGGTTCGTATTCTTCCATTTCTTCAATAGTACATTTGTGTTTTGCCAAATCAG
>JALSLF010000534.1 GCA_026988445.1 Bacteroidales bacterium | reverse complement strand
ATTAACGGAATTGATATACACAAAGACAAAAAAGAAATAGAAGGCTTAATCGGTTACGTGTCGCAAGACGATATGCTTATTGAAGAGCTTACGGTTTTTGAAAATCTTTATTTCAGTGCAAAATTAAGTTTCGGCAATTATAATAAATTCAAACTGATAAGAACGGTTCATAAATTACTAAAAAACTTAGGTCTTTACGAAATAAGAAATATGAAAGTAGGTTCTCCGCTTAATAAAAAAATTAGTGGCGGGCAAAGAAAACGCTTAAATATAGCCTTAGAACTTATCAGAGAACCAACAATTCTTTTTCTTGATGAACCTACCTCCGGTTTATCTTCGAGAGATTCGGAAAATATTATGGATTTACTAAAAGAGCTAGCCTTAAAAGGAAAGTTGGTTTTTGTAGTAATTCATCAGCCTTCGTCTGATATTTTTAAACGTTTTGACCGTTTATTGGTTTTAGACCAAGGGGGGTACCTAATTTACGACGGCAACCCAATTGAATCGATTAGCTATTTTAAATCATGTATCAGACAAGCCAACTGGAACGAAAGCGAATGCTCAACCTGCGGAAATGTAAATCCGGAACAAATATTTAATATTGTTGAAGCACAAGTAGTTGATGAGTATGGTAATTTAACGCAAACGCGCAAAACAAGTCCGCATGAATGGTATGATTTTTACCTGAATTTTGAACAGAAAAAGCACAAACGTTCGGTATTTGTAAAAAAAATTCCGGAAATCAGTTTTAAAATTCCTAATAAATTTAAACAAATATTTATCTATCTGAAAAGAGATGTGCTTGCGAAGTTGTCCAACCGGCAATATCTTATAATTAACATTTTTGAAGCACCTTTATTAGCCTTTATTCTTGCGTATATTACACGATATTATAATATTGACCCTAATAATGAATATGGTTATTCACTTTGGGATAATTTAAATCTTCCGGTATATATTTTTATGTCGGTAATTGTTGCTCTTTTTATAGGAATGACATTAAGTGCACAAGAAATTATTAAAGACCGTTTGGTTCTGAAACGGGAAGAGTTTTTAAATCTGAGCCGAAACAGCTATTTACTGTCCAAAGTAGCTATTGTATTTTTAATATCTGCTTTTCAAAGTATGGCTTATGTTGCAATAGGGCAATATATAATGGGCATACACGATATGTTTTGGCAATACTGGGTGGTTTTGTACAGTGTTTGGGTGTCGGCAGCACTAATTGGCTTAAATATATCGGATGGTTTTAGAACCACAGTTACCATTTACATTGTAATACCCTTTTTAATTATTCCGCAAATTATCCTTAGCGGGATAATTGTACGCTTTGACAAACTTAATCCGGCTATTTCATCGCCAAACTCAATTCCTTGGTATGGCGAGTTAATGATTTCGCGCTGGGCATACGAGGCATTGGCTGTTTATCAATTTAAAAATAATAAATACGAGCAAAATTTTTATCATTTCGACAAAATGAAAAGTATTGCCAATTTCAAAAAAAATTACTGGTTAAAAACACTTGAAAATAAAATCACGCAGTATGAACTATATAATAAGGACAGTAACTACCGTGATAAAATTGAAAATGGTTTAGCTTTGGTAAGAAATGAAATCAGAAAAGAACAAAAAAGCAATAAATACATAAAATATCCTTTAACTATTGATAGTATAAAGCCCGGAAGTATTACCGAAGAAATTACAGATACCTTAGATACCTATTTTTCAAAACTTAAAAATTATTACAATACATTATACATAATAGCTAACCGACAGAAAGACAATAAGATTTATCAGCTTGAAAAACAAATAGGCAAAGAAAACTTTAAAAAGTTAAAAAGAGATTACCACAATAAAAAATTAATGGAATTTGTTACAAACTACGGTGAAACAGCTCCTGTTTTAGAATATAAAAACCATTTGTACCAAAAAATTGATCCCGTATATCATAATCCGGAATCAAAATTTATAAAAGCTCATTTTTATGCACCAGTAAAATATCTGTTGGGTATTCCTTACAGCACCATAAAAATAAATGTGGCAGTAATATGGCTTATTAATTTAATCTTATATGTAGCTCTGTACTTCAGGATATTAGCCGGATTTTTGAATCTAAGCAATTATACTGTAAAGTCCATACAGAACAATAAAAAATCAATCGATAACTCGAAGAATAAATAAGTTTACTCTTCGAGTTCAATCATTTTAAACGGTATTTTTAAGATAGATTGATAATCTTCTCCAGCTTCAAGCATATCTTCATCATCTTCTTCGTAATACCAATTAATAACAACTCCTTTTTCGCCATTCTTTTTATAAACGGTTTCCAACTTTTTAAACACATCCAATATACATTTTGAAGAGCTGGTATTAAAATATTCCAATTGTATATTTACAACAGTTTCATTGGCAGGACTTTCCGAATATTTATCTAACCAATCCACAACGGGACGGTAAAAATCAATTGAATTCTCAGGTATTGACCTGCCTTTAATTTCAATAACACCGGTTTCGGCATTCATTTCAACAGTTGGAGTTTTTGGTGAACCTTGTAATGATAATGTTTCCATATATTAGTAGATTAACTATTATGTACTTATGGTTATTTTTAAACAAAAAAAATAAAAATCGTCTGTATAATTATGAAACATATAATGATATTCGTGTCCGGTACGTTTGGCAATATCCACTAAACCTAAGCCGCCACCGCCTTTATCCGAAAATTCATTATTGTTTAAAATTAATTTATACAAAATCTTTAATTCATCAGGGCTTAAATGGTTTATCTGATCGATACGATCTTTAATAAACTTGACCCTGTCTTTTCTAATAAAATTTCCGCTGATAAAACTGTAATTATTTTCACCTTCCTTTTTCAAAACAAAGGTAGCAAATTTTTTTCCAAATTTATCAATAACATTTTGCGGAGGCAAATCCGCATGATGAAATAAATTTTGCAAAGCTTCAACCATTACGTTATAAACCTTCTTTCGCAACTTTGATTTTTCATTTCTATCATATAAACCTTGTTCAATATCATTCAACATCAAAGTTATGGCATTTGCAGTAATTGCACCATAATGGCTTAAAACTACATCGCCATTATTCACTTCCTTATACCATTCTTCAATATCAAATGCCATAAACACCTGTTTTTTTCAGTACATAAAAAGAAATAATGCACTGATATATCACAAATATATAAAAATTATTAAAAAAAAATAGTAAAAAATAATTAGCAAAATTTAAATAAATTTACACCTTATATCCTTAAACGATTAAATATTAATTTATTATACAAATTTTACACCATATTTTTTAAAAAAAACTATTCAATATTATTTTTTTCTTCTAAAAAATCTTTTCGTGAACCTTCAAAAAGCGGAAAATTTAAGAACCGGCAATCCAATTGTCCGTTAAAAAGTTTAATTTTTTTAGCAGGTTTTAAGCCAAAGCTTTTATTTGCAAATTCATTGCAGCTTAAAATCCAAGCATCAAAACCTGTCCATTTATTTTTTAAAATATTGCCAATTTCCGAATAAAATTCTTCAATTTGTTTTAACCTTAAGCGTTGCCCGTATGGCGGATTAAAAATAATTTTCCCTTTGCTTGCCGGAACAACAAACTCCTTAAAACTTTTATTACGCAGTTTTATTAATTTAGTAATACCGGCTTTTTGTATATTTTTTTGAGTAATTTCAAGTTGCTGCAAATTAATATCAGACCCGATAATTTTCACTTTTACTTGCTCCGCACTTAAAATATTTGTTTTTGCTTCGGTAATAATTTCTTTCCAAAGTTTAGTATCAAAATCCTGCCAATTCATCAACGGGAATTCTTTACGGTTTAGGTTTGGCGGTATATTTAAGGCCATTAATCCGGCTTCAATCAATAAAGTACCTGAACCACACATTGGGTCAATAAAAGTACTTTTGGTATCCCAAGCACTTAATTTAATCATTCCGGCAGCCAATACTTCGTTCAAAGGTGCATCTCCCCCACTCTTCCGGTATCCGCGCTGATTTAAAGGTGCGCCGGAACTATCAAGAGATACGGTTACATTATCACCGGCAATGTGCAAATTGAATACGATATCAGGATTTTCAAGTTCTACCGAAGGCCTTTTATTAAAGTGTTCACGAAAACGGTCAACTATTGCATCTTTGGTTTTTTGTGCGGCGAATTTAGAATGTCTGAAATGTGGCGAAAAAACAACCGGTTTTATTAAAAAAGTATGATGCAAATTTAAATATTCTTCCCACTTAATACGTTTGATATTTTTATACAAAGCGTATTGATCGCGCGCTTTAAAACGTGCAATGGGTTTTAATATGCGCAAAGCTGTGCGCAGATGAATGTTTGATTTATAAAGCAACTCATTATCTGCCATAAACTTAACTGCTCTATTCTGAATTTCAATACCCTCTGCTCCCAATATTTTTAATTCTTCGGCAAGAACGTTTTCCAAACCAAACAAAGTAGAAGCCGTTAATTCAAATTTTTCCTTTTGTATCATATCTTTTCAATTATTTTAATCGCATTTTGTAATCGTTCATCGGCTTGTCCGCTTACTATTCCAAAGTTTACGGGATATTTTTTAATTTCTTCCAAATACCGGTTCATCAAATATTTTCGCTTTTCAAGAGTTCCGTTTTCGCGAACAGTATCTTTTTCCCAAGGCAAATCAATATCACAAATTAAATAAAAATCGGGCAAATATTTTAATATTGCTTCATCTAACCATTCGGGATATTTATGAAAAACTTCCTGAAACCATACTTTTGTAATGATTAAACCTGTATCGATGAAAAGATAATTATTGGATTTGAGCAAAAACGCCTTTTCAAATTGTATTTGCATTTCGGCAATATGCACTACATCTTCATAATTATAATTTCTATTCAGGTTTTCGATATAAGTTCGAGCATATTCCGGCATATAAACCGTATTATAATGCCTTGCTAACTGTTTTGCCAACGTACTTTTACCGGTCGATTCGGCTCCACTAAGTATTATTCTTTTTATTTGCTCTAATTTATTCATTCAGCATCGACTTTTTCCATTGTAAATAACCTACAACAGCCATACTTGTATAAACTGCATAAAGAAATACGGTAAAATACAGGTTTTTGTACACGTATAAGCCCGTTGAAACTAAATCAACCACAATCCAAATCAGCCAATGCTCAATATATTTTTTTGCAAGCATCCATGTAGCAGTAATACTGGCTGCTGTAGTAAAAGCATCCCAGTAAGGAATTTGCGAATCGGTATAACGTATTAAAATTTGTGCTATGATAATAAAAAGCACAGAAGTTATTATTAACAAATAAACTGCGGTATATTCTTCGGTATGTTTTACCGGCAAATTTGTTGTTTCCGTATCTTTATTAGCCCCTTTACTCCATCGGTACCAACCATAAATACTTATTACTACGTAATAAACTTGCAGTCCCATATCGGCGTATATTCCAGCACTAAAAAAAACATAAACATAAATTGCCGAACTTATCAAACCAAGCGGCCAAAGCCAAATATTTTGTTTTATGGAGAAATAAAGATAAATAAGTGAAAAAACGGTTCCCAATATTTCTTGGTAATGATTGTTGAACCAATTTAAAACGTCAATCATAAAAGTTTAATTTTCAGAAAGTAGAATTAGCAAGAAGTGAATTATATAAATGCTTATTTTTTAAAACATCAATTGCGGTTAAAACAAAGTCGTCGTGTTTATTATAAATTTTATAAAAGGCTTGCTCGCCCCACAAATCTCTTGCAATCAGTGCTTTTAACAGATGTTTTATATTATTTTCTTTACCTTCAAGCGCATAATTTATTAATTCAGAATCGGCTTGGGTACCGGTAAAAATATTTTTTTGATTTACAGTATCTATTAAATTGTTTTCAAGAGCATATTTAACAATAGGGATTAAAAGTTGCTTATCCGGTATAAATTTTTTATCAAAATCAACAAGATTTAAATAGCTACGAGTTAATTTTTCTCTGTTTTTATCAATAAAATCAATTATAAAAGTATTGATTTTTCCGGATTGTAACATTTGTAAATAAAATTTAGGAAATTTATTGGTATCAACAGCTACAAAAATATCGGGAATAATGCCTCCGCCTCCATATACCGTACGTTTTTTATTTAAAGTTAAATATTTAAGCGAATCGACAAAATAAATACTGTCTTTAAAAAACAGTTCACCATGCTCAAAACGGTTATTCTCTTCATTTACATAGTTTTCATATCCATTTGCATAATTTTTTTGTATTAACCTTCCGGTTGGGGTATAATAACGGGCAACGGTTAATCGAATCATAGAGCCATCGGGTAAATTAAAAGGACGTTGCACAAGTCCTTTCCCAAAAGAGCGCCTACCAACAATAAGCCCTCTGTCCCAATCCTGAATTGCCCCCGCAACTATTTCACTTGCCGAAGCTGAATTTTCATTAATTAATACTACTAATTTGCTCCGCTTAAAATGTCCTTTACCGGAAGAAAAATAATCATAACGCGGATTATTTTTACCTTTAGTATAAATAATTAATCTATCGGAAGGCATAAACTCATCAATTAACCTGATTGCCGTACTTAAATATCCTCCTCCGTTATTTCGCAAATCTAAAATAATATTTTGTATTCCGGATTTCCGGAACGAACGGCTTATTTCTTCAAATTCTTTAATGGTATTTATCGAAAAACTTTCTAATTTAATATAGGCAATATTATCTTCAATTTTATATGCCACAGGAATACTGTTTATTGAAATCCTGTCTCTTACAAGCTCTTTATAAATAATTGCCTTTTCACCGGGTCTGATTATTTCTAAACTTAATTTTGTTCCTTTCTTGCCTTGCAGAAGTTTTTTTATATGCTCTTCAGTAATGTCTTTACTTGCAACATTTTCATTTTCAATACGCACTATACGGTCTCCGGGCTTTATACCCGATATATCAGCAGGAGCGCCTTTTGTAGTACGAATAACATAAACCGTATCTTTATAAATAGTATAGGTAATTCCAATTCCATCAAAACTTCCAAGCAAAGTCTTGTTCATTTCTTGAACTTTATCTTTACTAATGTACACAGAGTGTGGATCAAGTTCCTTTAACAAAGATGTAATTGCTTTTTCAACAATTCCCGCATCATCCAAAGAATCTACATAAAACATACTAATCAAATCCAAAACTGTTTCCAATTTTTCGGTTTGATTTCGAGGAATTTGAGCAAAAACAACAGAATGAAAACTTATAATAAAAAGGTATAAGAAAAAATATTTTAGCGATTTAAAATTTATCATAAATACATCAAATTATCGAAAAACAATATCCGTAATAATTTTTTGTCCGACATTTTGATTTAAACGCTCAATTAAAGCGGTTTTCATCATTAAAAGTTCCTGACGGATTAATGCCGAACGTAATTCTACAAATAAAACGCCTTTATGTATATATAAATTGCCTGTATTTTTTGCAACAGCATTGCCTAAGGTATCTCCCCAAGAATTAATTAAGCGGTGTTCAAGCATTTTGCGTTCAAGCCCTAATGCTTTCAGGTATGCTTTAATTGCATCACCTAGCTTCATTTCATTATTATGCTTCATAAAATTAGCTTTACAAAATGCAAAGATACAATTTTAAGCTAAATTGAGCGATTATGTACAAAAAGAAGTGCTATCTTTCAACAAATAAAAATACAATTGTTAACAAGAGGTTAAATATCAAAAATAAATCTAAAATCGTTAATCGATGTTCCTTGTTCTTAAATCAAAAATAGATTGAGCAATTATGTGCAAAAAGAAGTGTCATTCAATTGAAGCACATAATCGCTTAATTCAGGCTCAATATTACATCACACACCGGAAAAGTATAATGCTTAGGCATCGATTCACTTATTTTTTTGGTATGTAAATTGTACTATTTGCAAAGTGTTATTTGCATGAATAAATAAAGTAATCATTTTTTAAATTTTAGAATAACAACATTTGTAAAACAAGATAAGTAATTGTACCTTTATAA
>JALSLF010000533.1 GCA_026988445.1 Bacteroidales bacterium | reverse complement strand
ATTGCCAAAGGAATAATCATGGTAAATAAACTGGGGATAATCAATTTCATAATAATGTTTAGGGTGGTTACCTGCCCGCCTATCCATAGCATAATAGTAGTAACATCACCAATGGGTGACCATGCACCGCCGGCATTTGCAGCTACAACTACCATGGATGCATAAAACCAACGAGTTTTTTGATCACCGATTAGTTTCCGTAAAAGAGCGATGATTACAATGGTAGTGGTTAAGTTATCTAAAACAGCAGACATAAAAAAGGTTAAAAAACTTAAAATCCATAAAAGTTTAACCTTGTTTGTCGTTTTAATTTTATCAGTTATTATTTTAAATCCCTGATGTTGGTCCACTACTTCAACAATAGTCATTGCGCCAAGCAAAAAGAACAAAATTGTTGAAATCTCGGCAAGGTGTTCAAATATTTGGTGATGTGTAATATATTCTCTTACACTTTCTAAATTAAAGGACAAATTACCAGCTTCAGCAAATTCTTTCCATGCACGGCTGTAATCTTTTCCGTAAGATAAAATATCAACGCCCCACAGGGCATATAATCCCCAAAGTGCTGTTCCCATTAACAAAGCAGTTGCCGCTTTATCTATTTTTAAAGGATGTTCTAAAGCAATAACAATATAGCCTACTACAAATATTATTACCATTAATATAAAAAGGTTCATAATCAATAATTTAGAAAAGTTAAATAATAGTGTGTTATTTATTTGTCGTGATATGCAAATATAGATATGTTCCTTAAATAATTAAAATAATTTGTTTAAAATAACTGACTAAAATGCTGTTATTAAACAATATTTCTGAATATTTTTAACTTATCATTTTAATTTGCAGTAGAAAATAATTGCGGGATTTAAGGTTTTATAGAGTACGAATAGAAAACTAATCCGTATGTTCCGGCTTTTCTTCTCTGCGGTCAATATCTTTATTTTGATTTATGTTTTGTTTTTCTTTCTTTTTATCTCTTTTATTTTGAAAAGTTATCGAGCGCCAAATACCTCTGAAAAGTTCGCCAAAAGTATCAAATTCTTTCCTGTAAAGGATACCAAGACCTTGGGTGTACATGGTTTGGTCGTAGTTTATTTCTGTATTACGATTTGTACGGTTAAAAACTTTGGCTTTTAAAGAGCCTTTTTTGTTCAATTTAACTTCTATTTCAACATCACCAACAATTTTTGTTGCATCCTGATTAGAACTTGTTGATGTTTTTGAATTTCCAAGTCCAACGTTGGTATTAACACTAACTCTGTTGTTAAACAACTGTGTTGATAAGGCTACTTCCAGTTCGTCAGATGCTCCTTGTTCACCTTGTGTATAGTTAAGCCCGATATCAAAGTCATCACTTATTTGTGAAAGCCAATTACTTAATTGATTTGATAACATTTCAAATGCATTATTGCTTAGGGCTGTACCACTGGCAACCGAAGATTCTAATCCGGGTAAAGGTCTGAATCTTTTGGTTAAAAGGAGCGAGAGTAATTGCTTATTTAGTTCATCTTGCGGAAGATTTTTAATATTTGAAGGAATTGGTTCTTTAGCATCGGGGGTTTCAATATCAAACCGTAGTATAGGATTTTCAAGTGCTCCGGTCATAATTAGATTGCAATTTACATCGGTACGCATTTCTCTGTACTCTTCGCTTACCATTAAATCATAAACCGAGACTTTCCTTATTTTATATACTGCGTTCATGTTCAATTCTGCATTGTAGGGGTCGCCATACCAACGAATTGTACTTCCTTTTTCGAGTATAAATTTTTTGTTCACTAAATTCTGTAAAGTAAATAAATAATCTCCTTGATAAACCGTGTATAACCCGTAAATTAAAATATCTCCTTTATCATCTACTTTAATATTTAAGGTGCCGTTTCCGCGAGTTTTAATAATATCGCCAACGGTTTCGTCCATAATTATTTGAAAAATAGCATCTTGTGTTACTTCCAAGTCCATGTTTACAGTAATTCCGTTTGTGTTTACTTGTTCTTTTTTTTCTTCTATTTGGAGTGTATCTATAGTTTTAAATGTGATAAAATCGTTTTGGCTAACTTCACTACTTGTTGAAAGCGGGAGATAGAACTTGGTACCTCTTCCCGTTTTAAGTTTAATATCAATAAATAAATCATCTACAGGGCCTAAAAGTTTAATTCCTCCTGTGGCAAAGACAGTTCCGTAAAAAAGCGAAGTATCTGTTGGCTTTGTATTTAAAAATAAAAAGTTATGAGCATCAAGCGAAATGTCTAATTTAATATCTTCAAAATGTCTATGCGAAATATCACCACTAACCAGAGCATAACTATTTCTTCCGGCATTTATTTTCATTTTCTTAAATCGAATATTGCCCTTTTCTATATAAACACTATCGGTAAAACTGTAAAATGCTTGGGTAAATGTAGAACGAAAACCTGCCCGTATGAATTTCAGATTAGCTCTTATGTCCGGTTTTTCCGAACTGCCTGTAATGGTCATTTGTCCGCTTATTTTACCGATTAAATCGGTAAGGTAATCTTGAATAAATGGTTGAGCAACAATAAACGGAAAGCGTGTTACATCTACTTTAAAATCAAGTACATCATTTTTGATGTCGTAATTACCTGTTAAAATCAGGTTTTTTGTTTTTTTTATTTGGGTACTGGCATTTACGGTAAGTATTGAATTTGGATTGTCCCAGTCCATTTTAAAACGGACTTTTCCTACCTCTTCATCATTAATTTTAAAGTTCGAAATAGAATCATGTGCGTTAATTTGTAAATCGCCTAATGTTGCCACAATTTTGGAACTGCCCGATAATAAACCTTCCAGCTTCATTCCACTTTCATCAAAAAGCAGGTTTAAAATACCTACATTAAATTTATTAATATTAATTTCTAAGGTATCTGTTTCTTTATCCGATACAATTCCTTTGACAATAAAATGCTCATCATTATTACTTTTTGCATTAATTTCACCAAGGTCTATATAATTTGTATCAATAATAATTTCATTACTTTTTATATCCCATTGGTTGGTATGTATTGCAAAATTTGAAGGTTTTAATTTGATTTTATAAATTGGTGCTTTGTTTTTTCTATTCTCAATGCCGGCTATTAACGAAAAATATCCGTTATAGTTTAAAGTATCTAAAAAACTGTTCCACATAAAGTCTGTTTGAAGACTGTCGTTTTTTACAAAAACTTGTAATAAAGAGTTATCCAAGCTGTTTGTTTCGCTCCAAAAAATATTTTTTGAGTTTAAATACAAACTTAATTGCTCATTTCTGTTATCGCCGTTAAGTACTAACTCCTTAATTTTAATACCTTCAAGTATAGTTTCAGGGCTATAAGCTTCAAGTAAAAAATTATTTTCATCCATATCTATTTTGCCTTTGATATGGCTACCATATGCTACACTGGTACTATCTGCAAATAGTGCAATTAGTTTATTAATGTTTTTGATATCAAAATTAAATTCCAGCTTTGTATTTTCCGGTCTGCTTTTATTGAGCGAATCAACACTACATTGTAAGCCCATATTTGTGGTATCAACAGCCGAAGGCATATATTGGCAAATAAATTTTGTGATTGATTTTTGAATATTGTCCGTATTGACATTACCCCTTATTTGCATATTAAAGAAATCAGAATTTAATAGTACGGATTTACTACTGTCTTCTTTATTTGCAATTGAGAGTTCAATTGTTTCATTTGTTAAGTCTGCTTTGCTGTTTTGAAATTGGCGTATATCTACATCCATTTTGCCTTCAATCTTATCAATATCAATGCCTTTAAAATTACCGCTTAATTTTATCGAAGTACTAAAAGCACTATCTTCCACTAAATGAAGATTATATGGGAAGAATTTTTTTATATCGGTAACAAAACGGATATTGGGAATGGAATCAATAGTAATATAACTTCCGGCAGCAACCATTTGAATGTTTTTATCATTAATAATCAAATTGCCTCTGTATCCGTTTGGATTTAAAATAATATTAAAACTTGCCGAATCGTAATTATAATTATACAATTGCATATTTGAAACAATTCCGGAAGACGTTCCTTCTAAATCACCATTTTTATAAATCTTAATATCCAGTGTGTCAACAAAATCAAATTTCCCGATATCTTTATTTTCTAAAATATTACCAATATGCAATTCTCTTCCTTCAAGATAACCTTTAATATTATAAGTTGAATTTTTGCTGTTTTCGGTTATTTTTAAATCGGATAAAATATTTCCCAAACCGGTAATTAAATCACCTTTTATATTAATATCTTGAAGGTTACCTGATAAATTTCCGGTAAAAAATATTTTTCCTGCTTTTTTAAAGTTTTCGGGGATTTCAATAATATTTTTGCTTGTATCCTCCGGATTTTTAATTGAGTTTATATCTGTTATAGATGTTGTTAGGGTATCAAAATAAATGTTGTATTCAAGATTATCAAACTCAGCTAAACCCGACAAGTTAAAGTTTGTTCTAATGTGTGTTCCACTACCGTATTTTAAATCAATAAGTTTTGCATTTAATTTGTCAACTGTACCTTTCAAAGAAGCATTGAGTTTTAAGTTTTCTTTATATCCTTTTAGTTGAGGAACAAAAAAACTTACATCTTTTAAATTAAGAATCGTTGAGTCGGATATATTTACATCCATTATAACATCGGTTAGGAAATTGTCAAATGAAGAAAATCCGGAATAAAAGAATTTTAATTTTTTTAAATATAATTTACTGTTACTTGTTATGATGTTAAATTTATTCAACTCAATTTTTTCTTCATTAATAAATGTATTTGCTTGAAGCCTTTTAATATCTAAACCACACTTATCTTTTATACTCATAGAGTCAATGTCAAGCATCAGAGTACTACCTGCCATAATTAGATTTTTGGCATAAAAATTAAAGTTTGTAAAATTTAAATCGTTGTAATTAAGTCCGTAGTCAAATTGAGCCGTATCGGGAATAAAATAGGAAAATGAAGAATTGGTAATTTGAATTTTCTTACAATTTATTTTCCATTCTACATTGCTTGTTGTAGTATCTGCTTCTGATGATGTTAAATTATCCAAAATAAATTGAAAATTAGATACATTTAGGCGATTGTAATAGATATGTGAAACAAAATTATCTAATTTTATGGCATTTAAAGCTATTTTTTGTGTTGCTAAATCAAAATAATCCAGATTAATCGCTAGTTTATTAACAAATAATAAAGTATCAGCATTTTGGTCTTCAATGTAAAATTCTTCAAAAATAAAATGATCAAAAATTGAAATGTCAACCCCTTTTAAACTAACTTTTGTATTTATTTTATTGGATATATAACTGCTGATTTTCTGTGAAACCCATGTTTGTACTGCCGGAAGACGAAATACAAAGTAGGTCGCAGCAGGAATTACAATAAAAACGGTGATACTCACCCACAATATTTTAATCCATCTTTTTATAGCTAGCAGAATTTATTTAGTTTTGTAAACAAAAATCAAAGATAAGTGATTATCTTAAAACTTAAAAGTATAAATTATTAACATAGGCTAAATTTAATGAGTAAAATTATTCTTGGTATTGAATCATCTTGCGATGATACTTCTGCCGCTATTATTGAAAACGGTTATTTATTGTCAAATATTATTGCTAATCAAGAGGTGCACAAAGCTTATGGTGGGGTGGTGCCTGAATTGGCATCGCGTGCACATCAACAAAATATTATTCCTGTTGTGGACAGGGCAATAAAATTGGCAGGCATTAAAAAAGAAGATATTAGCGGAATTGCTTTTACACGGGGACCCGGTTTATTAGGCTCTTTGCTTGTAGGTACTTCATTTGCAAAGGGGTTTGCTTTGGTTAACAAAATCCCTATGGTTGAAGTTAATCATTTGCAAGCACATGTATTGGCTCATTTTGTTAAAGAATCCGGTAAAGAAAACAAGCAACCCGAATTTCCGTTTTTGTGCTTGCTGGTTTCAGGCGGGCACACCCAAATTATTAAGGTAAACGATTATTTTGATATGGAAATTATCGGACAAACCATTGATGATGCTGCCGGAGAAGCTTTTGATAAATGTGCCAAAACAATTGGTTTGCCTTATCCCGGAGGTCCTTTGATTGATAAATATGCCAAAGAAGCAAATCCTCATGCTTTCCACTTTAACCGACCGAAAATTAAGGATTTAGATTATAGTTTTAGCGGCTTAAAAACTGCCTTTATGTATTTTGTCCGTGATAGAATAAAAGAAAATCCTGATTTTGTAAAAGAAAATCGTGATGATTTGTGTGCATCCATACAGTTTACAATTATTGATATTTTATTGGATAAACTAAAAAAAGCAATTCAACAAACCGGTATAAAAGAAATTGCGGTAGCAGGTGGTGTTTCGGCAAATAGTGCCTTGCGAACTGCAATGTATGAATTGGGTAATCAGAAAAACTTAAATATTTATATTCCTGAGTTTAAATTTACAACTGATAATGCTGCAATGATTGCCATTACCGGATATTTTAAATATTTGAAAGGAGAATTTGTGGGGCAAGATATTACGCCATTGGCAAGGATGCCGATATAGATTTTGTTACAAAAAGTAGTATATTAACTTCAATAAAGATATTATGAAATTTATTTCTTATGTTTTTTTCTTTATGGGAATTGCCGGTTTTTTTTACGGGTACGAAACCGGTAATTTGCTTATTCAAACCATCAGTAAACCAATTCCTGTTATTGTGCTGATACTTTCAATTAAACAGCGTAATAAATACAGTAAGTTAATAACACTTGCTTTAATACTTTCTTTGATTGGTGATATTTTGCTGGCAAAAATGATTGATAAGTTTTTGTTTGGTTTAATAAGCTTTCTATTAGCTCATGTAGTATATATATTTGCATTCCTGAAAAAATCAAAGCGATTGGCATTAGCAGAGAGTATTCCCTTTTATGCCTATGGTGTAATATTGTTTTTCTTTTTACATAATCATCTCGGAACGATGAAAATTCCGGTTTTGGCATATATTGTTGTAATAACTACTATGTTGTGGCGCTCTTTTGTTCAGCGTAAATCAGGGAAACTTGCTAAATATGCGTTTTACGGAGCTTTATTTTTTACTATAAGCGATACCTTAATTGCTATTTATCGCTTTTATGAGCCTTTTAATTTTGATAGAGAAGCCACTATTTTAACTTATTGGGCAGCTCAGTACCTGATTTTCTTATCAACTACCCGAAAAATAATTGGATAATTTGATGATTGATAAATTGGATAATTGGTTTAATAAATACCAATTATCCAATATACTTACAAAGCAGAATTATTCCAATTATTAAAAATTAGATTGTTTCATGTGATTATTTTTAAACTATTTTTATTTGCCACATGGAACATCCAATAATATAAAGGTTTATGCTTATTTTATCGTCTTAATAATATTCATATCCCTGTGTGTTAATTATTAATCATGGATGTTTCATTTTATATTCCTGTATCCGGTTTTTCATAATCAAATTCTTCTTCGATAAACTTGATTTTATAGTCCTCTAATTCTTTTAAAACGGGTTCATAAATATTTGCCTCAATAGGTATTTTTACCCCTTTTGCAGTGATTTTACCGTTTAAAATCATTTTAACGGCAATAGCAACCGGAGTTCCAACGGTAATACTCATTGCCGTGTGGGTTTGGTCTTCTCCGTAAACAATCATAGATGATAATAAGCGTTTGGTTTTCCCTTCTAATTCATATATAAACTTATGTTGCATTACAATCATATCTTTGTCATCCGGGTCCATCTTCCATTTTTTCTCTAACAGATGTTGAAGAATTTGTGCAGGAGTGGCATTTTTTAATCCTATTTTTTCATCACTGAAAATACCTGTCCAGCGTATTTTATACATAATTGCTGATTCTTTATCTATATTCAAATACTCAGATATTTTTGTTTCAATATCTTTTTTTACACAAAATTTGGTAAAACTATTTATAAATTCCCTATAGGTATGATTTTCCGAATCTTTATAAATAAAAGTATCATAGGTTGCTCCCAACTGGACAAAAACATTCCATGCACGTGAAAATCCCGGACGGCGAATAGTTCCGCGAAACATGGTGCGGACATTTTCCA
>JALSLF010000532.1 GCA_026988445.1 Bacteroidales bacterium | reverse complement strand
ATTTGTAGCAATTTGCTGACCCCAATTATCCCAATCATCAACATACTCTGTAAAGTTTTTAATTTTATTTTTGCTGAATGTTGCATTTACTTGCCAGTCTATAATTCTGTAAAAACGAAAAGCTCCCGATAGTTCAATCCCTGACCGGTAACTTTCCGGCATATTTGTCATAATTGCATTACCTACATTATTAATTTTTCCGGTATTTACCAACTGGTTGGTATAGTCCATATAATATAGATTTATATTAATGTGTGCATTGTTTATATTCAAATCATAACCTAATTCATAATCTATTAAACTTTCCGATTTAGGTGTTTCGTCTGTTATTGCATCTTTAAAATCGGTACGTGAAGGTTCGCGATGAGCTACACCCACTGAAAAATAGGCATTTTGCTCATCATCAATTTGGTAATTTAAGCCTGCTTTAGGGTTAAAAAAGTCAAAACTATGTGTTTGCGATAAATCAGATAAATCATCATCATTGCCTTGCATTACATAATTAATTGTACGGTATTGCAAATCAATATAGGTACTAATCTTATTCCAAAAAGTATAATTAAACTTACCGTATATATTAAAATCTTGTTTATCGCCCGTATTATAATACCATTGATGGCGAATTTCGGAATTTCCTGCAAAACGCGCCCAAATTACATTGCCGTAATGTTTACCGAAATAATCTGTGTATGCGCCTCCAAGTGTTGCGTTAAAGTCTGATTTTTGATAATTTATTGAAAAAACTGCTGCATAAAAATCATTATTTAACCATTTTCTGCGAATTAAATCTGTTGTGTTAATGGTGTCTTGTTTCGGAGTAATAACAGGACTTATACCGTAATCGCTTAAATCTTGATTTTTTTTATACTGCTCGTAATAGCCCTCACCATGAGTGTAGTTTAAGGCTATATTTACACTTAAATCACTTGTTAACTCACGCGAAAATAGCAACTGATAATGGTCTTGACCGTAATTATCTATTTCATTATCGTAAGTATAGTAATTATAAGTGCGCGAATCGGAATTTAGCATGTGCTGATATTGCTCATCGGTATAAAGATAATGGTCTCTGTATCTCTGCATGCCGGCTAAATCATTTTCTAAACGAACTTTGGGCACACCCCACCATGCCTGATAAGTTTTTTCTTTGCCCGAAATAATGTTCAATTTCAATAAAGTTTTTTGGTCGGAATAGCCACCGCTAACATAGAATGATTTTAAATCGGCATAAGCCCTGTCAATATATCCGTCGGAATAAATACGCGATAGTCTTAAATCAAAAGAAAAATGATTATTTATTAAACCCGAGCCTACTGAAATTTGACCTTTATAGGAATTAAACGAGCCATATGAGGCAGACAGATTAGCATAAGGAGTTTTATTCAATCCGTTAGTTTTTATATTGATATTAGCTCCAAAAGCCGCAGCTCCATTCGTTGAAGTTCCTACACCACGTTGAATTTCTATATCATCAACCGATGAAACCAAATCGGGCATATTTACCCACCATACTCCATGCGATTCCGCATCGTTGAGCGGTATTCCGTTGGCAGTTACATTAATACGGGTAATATCTGTTCCGCGAATGTATAATTTTGTATAGCCGATACCTGTTCCTGCATCAGAGCTATAGGTTATTGAAGGACTCAAACTTAATAAGACCGGCAAATCCTGCCCCAAGTTATTTTTACTTAGTTCATCTTTATTGATAATTGTAGATGCAACCGGTGTTTTCGTACCGGCACGTGTTGCTTTTACCATAACTTCATCTGTTAAATTTTCAGAATAAGCTAATTGGATGGTAATTTCAGCATCTGTGTTTGTTAAAGTAATTTTTGTCCGTTTTTGTTCGTAGCCGATAAATTTTGTAACAAGCACATAATTTCCGGCTTTTAAGTTTTTAAACTCAAAAAAACCTTTTCGGTTGCTAACAGTTGTTCGATAAGTATTTTCAATACTTATTACCGCACCTGTAAGTGCTTCATTATTTGTATTTTTAACATAGCCCTTAATGCTTTGCGCATAAGAAATTTCTACAAATAAAAAACTAAGAAATAAAATAAATACTAATTTTTTCATTGTTCATTTAGATTTTTAATTAATAAAATATTATTAGTAAAAACCTAAATGAGGAGCAATAATAACAGAGGTAATAATGTTGAAATTTTTTCCCTTCGGCAGCATTATCTGCATCAGGTTCAACGGGTTTAATCTCAGCCTGTTATTTTGAGGCACCCCACTTAGACACTGCAAACTTATAAAAAAAACATAGTCCCGCAAAATTAATTCGCAAGGCTATGTTTTACGTGAAACCTAATATTAAACCGGTAATTGGTATATTAAAGAAATCATCCAATCATCCTATCATTCAATCATTCAATCATTCAGTCATCCAATACCTTGATAATCGCTCAATTTAGGTTTTAGGCAGTTTTATTTTTCTACTTTTAAAATCTCTTTAATTGCTTTTTCAAAAGTTTCTTTTGGGTAAGCACCTTGTCCCATAGTTGGTTTTCCTTGCATGGGAATAAATAAAATGCTTGGAATACTTTGTATTCCAAAAGCTGCTGCTAAGTTTCTGTTATTATCCGTATTTACTTTATAAATAACAATTTTGCCATCATATTCTTTGGCAAGTTCTACCATAATAGGTGCTATTCTTTTACAAGGTCCACACCAGTCTGCATAAAAATCTACAATAGCCGGTTTATCGCCAAGATATTTCCATTCCTTGGCATTTTCATAATCAAATACCTCTTTTTTAAAAGTAGCTTCATCAATGTGTATTGGCTTTTGAGCATTTGCAAAACTTGTAAATACAGCCAAAATCATTAAAATATTAATAAGTTTTTTGAACATTTTATAAAAATTTAATGTATAGATACAAAAAGAGCCATGTTTAATAAAAACACAGCTCATTTTTAAAAAATAATAAATTATGCAGGAACTTCTACTTTAAGAACATCTGCAATAGCTTTTTTGAATGTTTCTTTTGGTAATGCACCCACTGCCATTTGCGGTTGTCCTTCAACAGGAACAAATAAAAGTGAAGGGATGCTTTGAATACCAAACATTCCTGCTAAATTTCTTTCTGCTTCTGTATCAATTTTATAGATGTAAATTTTACCATCATATTCTTCGGCTAATTCATCAAGAATAGGTGCTACCATTTTACAGGGCTGACACCAGTCTGCATAAAAGTCAATCATACAAGGTATGTCACCTTCGTATTTCCACTCTTTGTTTTCTTCGTAATTAAATACTTTTTGCTTAAAAGTTTCTTCGTTTAAAAATTCTACTTTTGCCATTTTTTGCTTTTTTGTTTAGTTACTTTATTTAAATTTCGTTTTGTTACTCAAAACTTATACCACAATAAAAATTGCTGTTTTAATGCTTAAAAATCTTAATTTATTGTAATTTTGTCATTTCTTTACAAAATATGTCAGGATATTTTGACAAATTTAAATATTTAAAGATTTTCATATCTTTATTTAGGCGCAAAAGTACAATAATGTTTTGATATTCTTTGTTTTTTAAGATTTTTTAACATTTTATAGATTTTTTGTTTCTCTAATTTGTTGGTTTAGATAAGCTTTTTATAGGAAGAATAGTATTTAGATGAAAGATGAATTAAAACATCCGGTATTCAGGATAATTTCTGAATTATCAGGAAAATTAAATATACAAGCATATGTGATTGGCGGGTTTGTTCGTGATATATTTTTAAAGCGTAACTCCAAAGATATTGATATTGTTGTGCTTGGCAATGGGATAGATTTTGCTGAAAAACTTCAAAAACATCTTGGTAAAAGTGCTCAATTATCTGTTTTTGAAAATTTTGGTACGGCAATGATTAAATATAAAGATTGGGAAATTGAATTTGTCGGTGCACGAAAAGAGTCGTACCGGAAAAATTCACGGAAACCGATTGTAGAAAACGGTACTTTACAAGATGATCAGAACCGGCGTGACTTAACCATAAATGCTATGGCAATAAGCCTGCATCCCGATACTTATGGTGAGTTTTTAGACCCTTTTAATGGGATGGAGGATTTACGAAACCGCATTATCAGAACACCCTTAAATCCTGAAATTACTTTTTCCGATGACCCTCTGCGCATGATTCGTGCAATACGTTTTGCTACTCAATTGAATTTTATAATTGAAGAAAAAACCTTAGAGGCTATTTCTACGCAAAAAGAGCGTATTCGAATTGTATCGCCTGAACGAATAAGCGATGAACTCAACAAGATGATTATGGCTGATAAGCCTTCAAAAGGCTTTAAACTTTTGGACAAAACAGGATTACTGCAAATTATTTTTCCTGAAATGAGTCGCTTAAAAGGAGTTGAGAAAATAAAAGGAATAAGCCATAAGGATAATTTTTACCATACTATTAAAGTCTTGGATAACATTAGCTTACATACTGATGATTTATGGCTGAGGTGGGCAGCAATTTTGCATGATATTGCCAAACCCGATACAAAACGCTTTTTAGATAATGCTTGGACTTTTCATGGTCATGATGCGCTGGGTGCTAAAAAAGTGCCCCAAATATTCAGACGATTAAAGCTGCCTTTGAACCATAAAATGAAGTATGTACAAAAATTGGTGCAATTACATTTGCGCCCTATTGTGCTTTCGCAGGATGTAGTTAGCGACTCTGCAGTACGCCGCTTATTATTTGAAGCCGGTGATGATGTAGAAGATTTAATGACGCTTTGCGAAGCGGATATCACTTCAAAAAACGATGAAAAAGTAAAGCGCTTTCTGGAAAATTTTAAAATTGTACGTCAAAAATTAAAAGAAGTTGAAGAAAAAGATAAAATTCGTAATTTTCAACCTCCTATTACCGGTGAATTAATTATGGAAACTTTTGGTATAAAGCCTTCAAAACTTATTGGCGATATAAAAAATGCCATAAAAGAAGCCATTCTTGAAGGTGAAATTCATAATAATTTTGATGAAGCCTATCAATTTATGCTTAAAGAAGCCGAAAAATATGATTTAAAACCCAAATCAATGTAGTGCGCTGAGCATAGCTGTTTGGTAATGAGGAAATTTGAAAAGCTTTTTGTATCCAAACGTTTGTGAACTATTAAAAAAGGGAATAAGCAGCATATTTACGAGATAGTATATTTCTCCTTAAACCCTTCAATTACCTTAATAAACTCTTCGGGCAATCTTTTTTTTGCTTCGGATATAATATTTTCGGGTATTTTTTTATAAAATGCCTCGGCAATACTCCCGCTCATAGCTGCAATTGTATCGCTGTCGCCGCCTAAGGAAATTGCCAGACGAATAGCACTTTCAAAATCCGTACTTTCTAAAAAGGCTATAATTGCTTCGGGAACAGAACCCTGACAGCTTACATCAAATTTATAAACAGGGCGAATTTCATCAATGCTTCGTTCCAAATCATAATTAAATGTTTTTTGGATATAATCTTTTATTTGTTTTTTACTTTTTCCTGTTCGTGCCATAAATATTGCTGCTGCAACAGCTTGTGCACCTTTTACCCCTTCGGGGTGATTATGCGTAACTATAGCACTTTTTTCGGCTTCTTTCAAGACTTTTTCAATACTGTTAAACGCGTATGCAACAGGACTAACCCGCATAGCTGAGCCGTTTCCCCAACTGTTATAAGGCTGTGGATTATCGGAAAAAATCCATCTGTAAAAATTACCTCCATATCCGGCATTCGGATATTTTTTACCGTATTCCTGTAATGTTTCTGTGTAGCTTTTGTGTGTTAAAATTGCATCTGCAACAGCTATGGTTAAAACCGTATCATCAGTAAATACACTATTTCCCTTGAAAAGTTCAAACTTTGTTGTTTTAATATTTTTGCGTTCGTAAACACTTCCTATAATATCCCCGATTATTGCACCGTACATTTTTTTGTTTTTTTGATGAATAATGCTGCAAATTACATAATTTTGGCTCTTTATTTTTAATAAATTTGCAAAAAAGCACTTTTAATGAATAAACAAATAATTTTATTAAGTATTAACGGCGAAGACAAACCGGGCATTAGTTCTTCTTTAACGGATATTTTATCTCAATACGGAGCGCAGATATTAGATATTGGGCAATCGGTAATTCACAGGCAATTAAATTTGGGCATTATGTTCCGGATTAGCGATAAGACCCAATCATCTCCGGTATTAAAAGAATTGCTTTTTAAGGCTTATGAATTGGGGGTACAAGCAAAATTTTCACCGGTCGATCCCGATGAATATGAAGCATGGGTTGGCGACCAAGGTAAAGAAAGGTATATCATTACCATGATTTCGCGTGAGATAAATGCTTTGCAACTCTCAAAAGTTACAGATTTAATCTATAATCAAGGCTTAAATATTGATATAATCACGCGGCTTACCGGTCGTCCGTCTTTAAAATCATCTGTAAAAAAGAATAAATCCAGTGTAGAACTTTCATTAAGGGGTAATCCGGTTGATGAAATGGTCTTTCGTACTGATTTGATGAAAATTTCAAAAGAAACCGGTGTGGATATCTCTTTTCAAAAGGATAATATTTATCGAAGAACGCGGCGTTTGGTTTGTTTTGATATGGACAGTACTTTAATTCAAACCGAAGTGATTGTGGAATTGGCAAAACGTCACGGTGTAGGCGAACAAGTACACGAAATTACCGAAGCTGCCATGCGTGGCGAACTGGATTTTAACGAAAGTTTTATTAAAAGAGTGGCATTATTAAAAGGACTGGATGAAAGCGTAATGTTTGATATTGCGCGCAAGCTGCCCATTACCGAAGGGGCAGAAACACTGTTTCGTAATTTACGAAAATACGGTTTTAAAACGGCTATACTTTCCGGTGGTTTTAATTATTTTGGACGGTTTTTGCAGCATAAATTAGGCATTGATTATGTTTTTTCGAACGAATTGGAAATTAAGGACGGAAAACTTACCGGAAAACATCTTGGCGAAATCGTAAATGGTGAAATGAAAGCAGAATTATTAAAAAAAATTGCTTTTAAAGAAGATATTCATTTAGAGCAAGTAGTAGCCATTGGCGATGGTGCAAATGATTTACCCATGTTAAATGTTGCAGGCTTGGGTATTGCCTTCCATGCAAAACAAAAAGTGAAAGAAAATGCCAAAAATTCGATATCTACCATTGGTTTAGATGCCATTCTTTACCTAATGGGATTTAGAGACCGTGAAATTGATGAATCCTAACATAAACTTGACAGAGTGCGTAAGCACCTGTCAATGTTTATATGGTAAAGATTTGTTTCTTCTGCAAGCACCTGTTAATTTGAGATTTAAAGGACTTGATAAAGAAAATCTATGGTATATTGTTTGTTGTTGCAAGCTTGTTGAGCAAAATTTCTTATTTACAGGCTTTTATCAATCTTTCTTTTTAATTGGTGCAAGCAAAATATAAAATATCCAAGCAAACCAGGATATAAAAATTACCGCTAATATCCATGCTAATTTTTCACTGCCCGATGTTTTTTTTGAACCAAGAATTATTATAAACGGTAACAACCAAATAAAAACGATTGCTAATATAAATAAAATACTAAAACTTATTCCTGCCATATTATATCTATTTAAAAGTTCATAATCCAATTATAAATAATGCTTTTCTGTAAAGTATATTGTGCTCTAAAAGTCGGACTGCGACTTTGTTAATTGCTGTGTGTGATAAACTTATCATTTATGAAATTTACAATTATTAGTCACAGCTCAACTTTTTATATACCTAATTAGTATTACTGTAAATTTAGTGGAAACAGTAAAAAATGAATTTTAATAATGTGTTTTTATAGAACTATTTGGCTTGGATGTCCAAAGTCAGATGACCGAAGTTTATTTACTTCCAACATCCGGCATCTAACATCCAACCTGTTAATCAAAATATTACATTACCCACTAAAATAGTAGTAGAACCACCTAATTTATAAATTATTCAGTATAAATTCAGTCATCATTGTATATAAGTGCATCCGTGTGTTTCCTCCGTATATCCCGTGGTTACGGTTTGTATAGAAAAACTCGCGGAACTGTTTATTGGCTTGTACCAATGCTTCTGAATATTCGGCTGAATTTTGAAAATGTACATTATCATCGC
>JALSLF010000531.1 GCA_026988445.1 Bacteroidales bacterium | reverse complement strand
GAACATCTTTTAAACTTGACAGCTCTTAAGCGCAACTTAAAAGATAAAAGTCAATCGGCTTCTGCACAAGAAATAAAATATTTTTGGCTACAAAAAGGTATGGACATTGCTGGCTTACATCTTGTTGACGGAAGCGGTTTATCACGTTTAAATTCTATTTCGGCAAAACAATTTGTATTTTTATTAAAATATATGAAAACGCAAAGTAAATACAGCCAAGCTTTTATAAATACATTACCCGTAGCCGGGCAATCCGGCACACTAAAATATTTTGGTCGGAATACAATATTGTCAGGAAATATGACCGCTAAAAGCGGTTCTGTTGAGCGTGTTCGTGCTTTTGCCGGCTATTTAAAAACAAAATCAGGAAAAGAAATAGCCTTTTCAATAAATATAGCCAATTATAATTGCAGCTATCGTAGCTTAAAACAAAAAATAACAAATTTATTAATAAGTCTTGCCGGAATATAATTTTTTAAAACAGCAGCACCAAAGGTGCAGAATATAATAACATTGGGCACAGCCCAATGACCTTTAAATAGTGTAACAATAAGCACCAAAGGTGCGAAATAATATTTTAACCAAAAATTACTTAAGTTTTGCAGATAATCACTCAATTTAGGTTTAATATAATATTATCGCTCTGAAAGAGCTGGTTATACTGACCCAAATCATAGCTTTGGGTTTAATAAAGCCATTAACCTGCCTGCCCTGAAAGGGCAATTGGGGTATAATTCAAATTTTAGTTTGCTTACAAGCATTTTACCGGAACTTCAGGATTTTTGAATTTAATAGTTTTATGTGCTCAAATGTTTTTACCTTTGCGCAGATTTAATTACAATGAATTACCAAACGCATATATTAAAAAACGGCATACGCATAATACACAGCTCCCGCAGTGGTGAAATAGCTTATTGCGGACTAATTATCAATGCCGGCTCACGCAACGAAAATGAAAACCAGCACGGTTTAGCTCATTTTCTGGAACATGCTTTATTTAAAGGAACTAAAAAAAGGCGCTCCTATCATATTTTAAATCGCTTAGAAAATGTGGGTGGCGATATGAATGCTTTTACCACAAAAGAACATACCTGTTTATATTCTGTATTTTTAAAAGACCATTACGCACGTTCTTTAGAACTTATTTCCGATATAATTTTTAAATCGACTTTTCCCGAAAAAGAAATTGAAAAAGAAAAAGAAGTAATTATTGATGAAATAAACTCATATAAAGACAGTCCGGCAGAATTAATTTTTGATGAATTTGAAGAGCTTATTTTTAAAGACCAAGCCATCGGAAGAAATATTTTAGGCGAAGATAAAAAAATTAGAAAATACAATAGAGAAGATTTAATTCGCTTTAAAAATGAAAACTATACCACCGATAAAATGGTAATATTTTCATTGGGGAATATCTCTTTCAATAAATTTAAACATTTGTGCGAAAAATATTTTGCAGACATTCCTGCCAAATCATCAAAGAAACAGGAGAGCTCCAAAATTGTTTATACTCCGCAAAAACTTTTTCACCCAAAGAGCTTTTATCAATTTCATGCAGTTTTGGGTACAACTGCCTATAATCTTTGGGATAAGCGCCGCACAAGCCTTAGTTTATTAAACAATTTATTAGGCGGAAACAGCATGAACTCGCGTTTAAGTATGGCACTTCGCGAACGAAACGGCTTTGTTTACGATATTGAATCTAATTATACGGGATATTCTGATACCGGTGTGTTTAATATTTATTTCGGTACCGATAAAGAAAAATTTGACAAAAGCTTAAAATTAATTTTTAAAGAGTTTACAAAGCTAAAAAATAATAAACTGGGCAGTTTACAATTAAGTCGTGCAAAAAAACAACTCATCGGGCAAGTGGCTATAGGTATGGACAATAAAGAAAGTGTGGCTTATAATATGGGGCGCAGCTTTCTTTTATTCAATAAAGTAGATAGCCTGAACGAAATTATCCGAAAAATTGAAGCAATTACTTCCGAGCAAATACTAGAAACGGCAAACGAACTTCTTGATGAAAATAAAATTTCTCTTTTAGTATATAAATCAGAATAAAATATCAAAAAAGGGGGTACATAAAATAACAAAACCCGAAGCTTTGCTTCGGGCTTGTGGTGCCACCTGGAATTGAACCAGGGACACCAGGATTTTCAGTCCTGTGCTCTACCAACTGAGCTATGGCACCTTTTGTTATCGGTGTGCAAAAGTAAATAAATATTTTACATACAAAAAGAATTTTGATATTTTTTTTAATTTTTTTCAAAAAAAAGCAGCATCATTAAAAGATACTGCTTTTTGCATTAATTTTTTATCAATTAGTATTCCCAAAGATCTTGCTCAAAATTAAAAATACTTTCTTTGATACGTTCCGCTTCAAGCAGCGACTCTAAACCAATGGTATATTCACTTATTGCACGGTTATTATATGCATTTGATTCCTGAACAATATAACTTGAAAAATAGCGCTTAAAGAAAATATCGTCAAACGAATTTCTTTCCGCATCATTATAAGGATTAAAAACTTCATGACTGGCTAAAATTTTTCTGGCTTCCGGAAAATATACCCAAAACAACTTGGTTCTTTTAATTTCTTCCATGTCCACACCACCTTCAACATCTTCTTCATCTTCTGCTCCTTCACGTACTGATTCCCGAATAGGGCAAATACCGATGATACGTACATCTAAAACGGAGCGTTGTTTATCAAAAAACCAAAGCTCTTTAACCAAAAAAGCCTTAACTTCTTTTGAACGTATTTCGCCTTCCACAACTTGCGGAATCATTTCTCCGCTATTAATATCTTCAACCCAAATTGTATCGGTTTGTGCATCAAAACGCTCTTCAATTTCTTTTACCGTCATTACGGTAGCAAATTCATCACCCGGAGTTTCATCGTAAGCTGTAAGTCCTTGATTACGAACACCCCACAATAGTAAATCAATTAAACTCATGCGGTCTCCAATAGGTGACTCGGGGTAATATAATGGGTGATTCATTTTTTCGCGCATAGGAATCATCCTCCAAATGGTTTTTGACCACATTACATCTGCCTCTCGTAAATATTGATAAGGCACAGGTTTTCTGTTTAGTGTTCGTTCTTTAACATAAACTCCATTCAAAACATCTTGTGCATTAATAAAATCGGGAAATAGCACAAAAAAACTCAGCAGAATGATGATTAATCCTTTTGTTTTCATTATCTTTTTTTTAATTAAACGCTTATAGAGTTATAACGCAGAGTAGCAAAGAATATTTCGCTACTCCGGTATATAAATCATTATTTAACTCGTAGCACTAAAGTTCCTAAATCACGTTTTGAACCATCGGGACCCACTGCTTGAATATCTTCAAAATATACTTTTTTCCCTGAAGGTATTTTTCTTAGCTGCGACCGGATAGTGCCAAAACTATTACTTCTTACCACCTTTTCTTTTGTAAATCCTTTGTCGGTATAAGAAAGCTTAAAATATACTACTCTAAATTTTAAATCAAAGTCAAAACCTTTTAAAACGGCTTTAATACCTGATTGAGCAGCCAACCAGCCCTTTGTAACGGAACCTTTACGCTTATCTCCAATGTATGCAACAGGGTCGGGTACTCTTTTCACACGAAACACCTTACGACCCATACTTTTTTTACCGCTTTCGGTGTCAATACTGGCAGAAATGTAAACTTTACCTGTTTTCTTCACTCGAACAACATAAGCTTTGCCTTTCTTTCTAATGCTTCCATTAGAAATGGCAACATGTACTTTATTTGGGTCAATACCAGGAACAGATACATCTACGGGATTATCCACACCAATATAAAATACATTCATTTTGGTTGGGGATACTACCAAAGCCGCTTCTCCAACAGTATAAGTACTGGTAAAAGGGAATTTTAAAATTTGTTTGGTTTGCGGGTGTACCATTTCAATTACCCCACCCCATGTTTTAACACCGGGTGTTGAAGTATTTCCTGTAAAAATACCTTTTCCGTTTTTTACAGGTAAAGTGGAGCCACCGTCTAATTTAATAACAGGATCTACAGTCGAGTCTGATGCAGCTATAAATACTTGTGCTGTGTATGGTTGTCCTTTTAATACATAGTTAGTAGGAGCATTAACAATTGCTTCAATTTTATTAAACTTAAACGAACCGGCATCAATTTGACTATATAAATAAGTTAATACATCAGATTCTGCATTACGGATATCCGCTTGCATTTTAGACATTAAAGTGATAACCCCTGCCATAGGCAAATGTTCAAAGTTAGCTACTTCCCAAGGTACTTTTTCACCTCCTTGTCCTTTAATATCATCCGTACTCAAGTTTTGTTTAAGGGTATTTATTAAAGGTGCATTTTCAGGTTTATCACCTACTAAACTTATCAAAAAGTCACGATAATCGGCAATCTCTTCTTTAAGAATTGTTGCGCGCATTTTTCCATCCACTCTTTCCGTAATCATAATTTGACCCGGAACATTGGTATCGTCCTTTTTTTGAATACTGTCCGGACGTCCATCGGGTCCGTCTGCAGTTCGTACGATTAAATATTTTAAAGAGTCTATATCAACATATAATTTATTTGATTTAGCACCAACTTTATCCGCTTTGTCTTTCCATCCCTTTGTTTTTGCAGGATTTTCTTTTACTGCTGCTTCAAACTTGGAATATATATCTCCGTTCTTTGCAATTGTGTTTTCTGTGGTAGCTCTTAAACTGTTATCAATTAAAATAAAAGCATTAAGAACCTCGGCAGAAACATTTAGTGCAAGCAAGGCAGTAAGCACTAGGTACATCATACCTATCATCTTTTGCCTTGGTGTTTCTTTTCCATGTCCCATAATTAGTCCTTTTTTTGATTAAAAATTAAAAATAACATAAAATTAATCATTAACATTTACATTCATTGCAGCAAGCATGTTTCCGTAAATGTTATTCAAGGCTTCTAATCTGGAACCGAGTTTTTTAATTTCTGAATGGTATTTTGCCGATTGTTTTACTGAACCGTTCAAATCTTCCATCATTTTATCCAAGTCTGCATCGCTAAGTTGAAGTTCAAAAATGGCATTTAATGCGGTAAGGTTTTTATTTAAAGTATTAACTTGTTCTGAATATACCTTATTTCCTTCTTTCAAAGAAGAAAAATCGATATCCATACTTTCAGCCAAGCGTTCGTATGCCGCAACCACATTTCCGTTCTTTTCAGAAACTTCTTGTGCAGTTTTGGAGAAAGTATCGGAAAGATTTTCTACAGAGTAGCTTAAAGACTCAGCAGACTGTTTAGAAACATCACCAAATTCAGATACAGAATTAGCAGCGGTTTTAACCTTCTCTGAAAATTCTTTTGTAGCAACAGTAGCTGCACTTATATCCGACATTTGTTCTACTTTTTCTGTAAGGTTACTTAATCCATCGCCTAGTTTGCTAAATAATTCGGCACCACCGGATTTTTCAAGCATTTCATCAAATTTTGCTAATGCTTCACCGGAAGTTTTAGGTCCTGTGGTTGAAGCAAATTCAACTTCGTCGTCTTCGTCTAATCCCGCTAATTGGGGATAAACTAAGGTCCAGTCTAATTCTTCGTGTAAAGGTTCAAAAGCAGAAAAGAAGAAAATAATTGCCTCAGTACCTAATCCTGCCATAAGCATATAATTTGCACCCGGCCAGTGAAGAATTTTAAAAAGAGCACCAATAATTACCACTGATGCACCCCAACCATATAATTTGGCCATAAAGTTTTTCCATCCATGACTTTGTGTTATTTGAGCAAGTCCCATATCTAAAAAGTTTTTTAATTAATAAATGAATTGATTTTTGAAGCTAAATATAAAAAAAAGCTATTAAATAAAAAAATTATAGTATTTTAATTAAATTTACTGAAATCCCAATCTGCACCATCACGTCCCATAAATGAACGAACACAACGGAAACCAACGTAAGATTTAGCAGTATCCTGATATTCATAAGTTCGTGTACTAACTTGCAAATAATATCCGATATCTTTCCAAGAACCACCACGAATAACTTTTCTTTTTAAAACCGGTGGATCATCTGCCAGTGCATTATATACATAATCAGGATTTAAATCGTGGGTAAAAGTATAGGCAGATTCATCAAAAGCATTCGATGTCCATTCGGCAACATTACCAGCCATATCATATAATCCCCATTCGTTTGGAGAGAATAAAGCTACTTCAATGGTTTCGTTTGCACCATCGCTACCGTAATTACCTCTTAAAGGTTTGAAATTAGCAATAAAACAACCGGTATTATTACGCGTATAAGGTCCTCCCCAAGGATACATTGACAGCATTAAACCTCCGCGAGCTGCATATTCCCATTCTGCTTCGGTAGGTAAGCGATAATCTTCAAATGGCGGTTGTCCGTGTTTATCCATCCAAATTCGCATAATTTGTGTACGCCATATGCAGAAAGCATTTGCTTGTTTCCAGTTTACACCTACAACAGGATAATTATCAAATGCAGGATGCCAAAAATATTTTTTTGCATAGGGTTCATTATAGGAATAGGTATAATCAGCCATCCATACTAATGTATCGGGATATACATTTATGCGGGCAGACATAACAAATGATGAACGGTCTTTTATGGCTTCTTTTTCTCCTTTGCTATTGATAATCTCACCGTTATATTCTCCACCGGTAAAATCTTCATTAAAATTATAACGATTTGATTTTTTTGCAGCCTGTTTTAAATCTACCCAATAATATTCATAAATAAGTTTACGGGTATCTATTTCTTTTCTTCTATAAAAGCGTTCGTTAACCGGTAAGAAAATATCGTTAATAGCGTCTTGATATTCTTCATCTTCACTATTCCAATAAATTTCTTTTTCCCAATTCAAGTAACAGGTTTTGGGGTCATCATGGTCATAACCGGGATGAGCAACTTCTTCATTGATTTTGGCTTTATAATCTTCACCATCAACCTCTATTTCGTTTTCAACAAGCATTCTTCGAACGATTGAGTCGCGTACCCAATATACAAATTGCCGGTATTCATTATTCGTTATTTCAGTAATATCCATCCAAAATGGATCAATAGAAACTGTTTTAGATTGTGCCGTCATTGCAAAAGGCACATCTTCATCATTTGGTCCCATAATGAAAGAACCCATAGGAATAAAAGCCATACCGTAAGGATCGGGTTCATAAAACTCTTTTCTGTCGGGCACACCTACTAATTCGCCCACAGGACCTGTGTTTTTATTACAGCTGGTAATCATTAAAACTACCAAACTAAAAAGAATCAATTTTTTCATATCAACAAACCTTAATTTCATTGCCAATGCTGTTTAATTATAAAAATCTAACACTTTTGTACTTTTGTGGTGCTTTGTCAAAGCCCAAGCTGAAACAATATCCCAGCATAACTTCATGACTTCCGCCATTAGTACTGATTAATTTAGAGAAATTCAGACCGTAAGCATAACCGAGCCGAATTCCATTGAACAATTCAATGCCTGCCATAACATCAATTGCATCGATTGTCCTATATGTAACGCCACCCCAGAATTTTTTATTGTATGTTGCTGTAAGATTTATCGTAATTTGTGTTGAGGCTGCATCTGATTTTATCAATAAATTGGGCGATAAATCAAGACTTCCGTCCATTATTTGTAAGTTATATCCTGCCATTAAATAATAATGTCTTTTCAAAAAAGATTGTTGAGTACTAATCAGGTTTAATTTAGGCTCAGTTAAATGGGTTGCTGAAAGCCCGATATAAAAATCTCCGGCAAGATATGTTAAGCCGAAAGATAAGTCTAATACCATACTGTTGTCTTTTTCAGCGGGAATAGCGGGGTCTGAATTTGCCGGTGCATCAGGCGGTGTCCAACTTCCGTCAAAAGCAATATTATAAAAGCCGGCATCTACGCCAAACCCTAATTTGTTGTTTCCCAGATTGGCAAAATATGCATATTGCAATCCTAATTGAAAATTATTTTCAAAACCTAAACGGTCGTCCATTACTGAAAGTCCTACTCCACTTTGTGTACCAAAAATATTTAAAGGCATATTGGCATTTAATGCAGTTGTTTTAGGTGCTCCTTCAAAGCCCACCCATTGCTGGCGGTTTATTATACCTACACAAATAT
>JALSLF010000530.1 GCA_026988445.1 Bacteroidales bacterium | reverse complement strand
AGCAAAGCAAAACGAAAAGTTTCAATAATAGGAGTAAGCGGATTAGCCAAAACAAAAATACGGTATTTTTCGGGAATTTCCGATAAAGGATAAATAATTGGTGTTGCGTACATCCACAATTGTACTCCAAAACTTACCAAATTAGTTAAGTCTCTGTATTTTGTAGTAAGTGAGGATATTATAATTCCAAAACCCAGCCCTAAGCCTGCCATAAGTATAATTAGTACCGGTAAAAGTAAAATATAAATATTTGTATGAAAATTAGCACCTATGATTCGGTAATACAGCATAAATGCCAATAAAAGAAAAAACTGAATTGTGAATTGTATCAGGTTTGAAATTACTATTGATATGGGTAATGTAAGGCGTGGAAAATAAACTTTTCCGAAAATTCCGGCATTGGCAACAAAAGTATTCGATGTGGAATTTAAACAAGCCGAAAAATACGTCCAACCAACAATGCCCGACATATAAAAGAGTATTTGCGGTAAACCATCGGTTGATATTTTGGCAATATTACCAAAAACAATAGTGTACATAATGGTTGTAAACAGGGGTTGTATTAAAAACCAAAGCGGACCCAAAATGGTTTGTTTGTACCGCGCTACAAAATCTCGGCGAACAAAAAGCTTGATTAAATCGCGATAACGCCAAATTTCGTATAGATTGACATCTAATAAATGCCTTTTCGGACGAATTACCATTGTCCAATTTTCCGTATTGTTTTCTATTTGCTTGTTTTTGTCCATAAATCAAAAAATATGGCAACAAATATATTAATTCTTTGGTGGATTTTTATTTATGCCAAAGCATAAATAATTTTACTTTTGTAAAAGTATCATTAATATTTTTTTAATATGAAGTCGTCGTACATTGAAAAATATATAAATTTAATGTCCACAAGTTCTGTAAGAAAAAGAGGCGAAGCTTTGTTTGCAGAAAATGCAGTGAAATATAAGTATTATAATAAATCTACACAAGAGTGGACTTTTAAAGTACAAGGTTCAAATTTATATACGGTAAGCATACATGATACCGGTACTAAAATTTTTAGTACGTCTTGTAATTGTCCTTATGATTGGCATGGCATCTGTAAACATACCGTAGCAGCTTTAATGAGTATCGAAGCTAAGGATAAAGCAGGTTCAAATATTGTTGAAAATAAAGCCAATAAAAAAAATGAAAATAAAGTTGTTTCAAAATTTCGATTAAGCGATAATTCGTTAAAGTTGTCTGAATACAGGTATATAACAGAGGAATATATCCGTTGGAATTATGATAAGTATTATCAAATAAGAAAGGAATTAGAGTATTTTATAGATGATTTAGAGATAAACATTGATGCAAGAAAAATAAAATTCAAATTTAAATATTTATATAAATTATATACGGTTGAGATATTTAAAAAGAAGCAAGATGTTTATATAAAGTCAAATGAAAAAGCAAATATTTATAAAAACAGTTTTACTTCGAGCGAAGCTTTATGCTTATTAATGATTGCACGTTCAGATACCCCTGATATGTTAGAAACTTTGTTTGATAAAGATATTAAACAAAAAGAAAAAGAAATAATAAAAACATTTGATTTACCGGAGAATACAAATTTTAATGATTTTTTTGAATATATATTTGATAAAAAATCCGGTTTGTCAATTATTCGAAAAGAGAAAGCCATAGGTTTAGTTTCTTTATCTTCTGAAAACGATTTTTATATTGATACATTAAATAGTGTTGTAAACGAAGAACTTAGTTTACCTAAATTAATAAAAAAAGAAAAAAGAGATATTGGTTTTGTTATTAATATTGACTATGAAGACTCTGATATTGAGATATTTCCTATTATTGGGAAAACTAATAAAAAAGAAGATGTTTTACACTCTAAAATAGAATTGTATCATTCCGAGATTAATAACAAATATTTAATTGAGTTTACGGAGAATCAAAAATCTATTATGGATTTAAACCATGATATAGATTATTTTGAAAAAGATAATGATGAACTTGTTGATAAAGATTTGTTTAAATATGTAATTAATAGTTTTAAACTTTTATCGAAAGAGAAATTTGTTTTTTTACGGGAAAACGATGCAACGCTACGTATAGTAAAAAAAGACTTGCAGAAGGTTCGTATTTCGGAAAATACAGCCACCTTATTATATAAGGTAGAGCAAGATGAAAAATTTATACAAGCTAAAGCATATCTTAAAGTTGCCGATGAACTTTTTGATATTAAAGAAATCAGGAATAATTATAATGATTATGTTTATTTTATAAATATAGACAATACTTTATATGCTTTTGACAGTTATCAGGCGGTAAAATTGCTTGTTGATGGAATTTTTGAATTAAAAGCAGTAAAAGAGCAAAGAGCTACTTTTTATGAAAAAATAATTTATCCGCTTTCAAAATATTTTGAAGTAGAATTTGAAGCGGGTTTATTTAATTACGAAATAATAGAGCTTGATTTTTCAAAGAAACAAATATTTTTAAGTGAAAAAGACGATTACATTATTATTAAACCGCAAGTAATATACGGAGATGATACTTCGGTAATACTCAATTATCAAGGAGATTTACTAAAAAAAGAGAACGGACAGATAACTATCTACAAAAGAAATTTTGAACTTGAAAATGATTTTATAAATCAAATTACCGAATTACACCCGAATTTTAAAGAGCAAGAAGATTTAAAAATATTTTATATTCATTTTGATGATTTTACAAAAAATATGTGGTTTTTTAAATTTTTTGAACGTATGCAACAGTTAAATGTTGAACTGTTTGGTTTAAAAGATTTAAAAAACTTTAAATATTCGCCATATAAAGGCAAGATTACAACATCGATAAAGTCAGGTCAAGATTGGTTTGATGTAGATGTTCAACTTTTGTTTGGAGATCAATCAGTAACATTAAATGATATACGAAAAGCTATTGTAAATAAGCAAAACTATGTTTTGTTAAAAGATGGTTCGGTAGGTATTTTACCAAAGGAGTGGTTGCATAAATTGGAGAAATATTTTAGAAATGGTGAAATTTCAAAGAATAAACTAAAAATTTCTAAACTGCGTTTTTCTATTATTGATGAGCTTTTTGAGCAAATTGACGATAGTAAAATTATTAAAGAGCTGTCGGAAAAACGAAAATTACTTTCAAAATTTAAAGAAATTGAAAAAGTAAAAGTGCCTAAAAGCATTAAAGCTACGCTACGCGATTATCAAAAAGAAGGTTTAAACTGGTTGAATTTTTTAGATAAAATGAAATGGGGCGGTATTCTTGCCGATGATATGGGACTAGGAAAAACATTGCAGATATTAAGTTTTTTACAATCGATAAAAAATAAAAGCAAAAAGGCTAATTTAATTGTAGTACCTACCACATTGCTTTTTAATTGGCAAAAAGAAATTGAAAAATTTAGTCCTAATTTAAAAGCACTCTATTATTATGGTACTGATAGAGAAAAAAATACTCAAAAATTTGATAAATACGACATTGTATTTGTTACCTACGGTATTTTATTGCGCGATATTGAGGTATTAAAAGAATATCAATTTAATTATATGATACTTGATGAATCACAAGCTATAAAAAATCCTGCTTCGAGGCGTTATAAAGCTGCTGTTTTAATTAGTGCTAAAAATAAATTGGCTCTTACAGGAACCCCTATTGAAAATAGTACTTTTGATCTGTTTGCTCAAATTAACTTTACCAATCCCGGTATGTTGGGTAGTTTAAATAATTTTAGAGAAAATTATTCAAACCCGATAGATAAAGAAGGTAATGAACTTGTTGCCGAAGAATTGCAGAAAATTATCAACCCTTTTGTATTGCGCCGTACAAAAGAGCAAGTAGCTACTGAATTGCCGCCAAAGGTAGAAGATATTATTTATTGCGAAATGGAAACGGAACAAAGAAAAGTTTACGATGCTTTCCGAAACTCGTACCGTGATAAATTACTGAACAAAATAGAAAAAGAAGGTATGGGTAAATCTAAATTTATGGTTTTAGAAGCATTAACCCGATTACGGCAAATTTGCGACTCACCGGCATTGCTCAAAGATGATGAGGTTTATACAAATCAATCGATAAAAATTAAAGAAATTATTAATCATATTACCGATAAAACGGCAAATCATAAAATATTAATCTTTTCACAATTTGTTGAAATGCTTTCATTACTAAAAGAAGAGTTAAATAAAAGAAATATTGATTTTGAATATCTTGATGGAAAAAGTTCTACTAAGCAAAGAGAAAATTCGGTTAATAATTTTCAGACAAATAATAATTTACGTGTATTTTTAATTAGTTTAAAAGCCGGCGGTACAGGACTTAATCTTACTGCTGCCGATTATGTTTATATAATGGACCCTTGGTGGAATCCGGCAGTTGAAAATCAAGCCATTGACCGCTGTTACCGTATTGGGCAAGATAAGCATGTTTTTGCGTATCGTATGATTTGTAAAAATACAATAGAAGAAAAAATTATGAACCTGCAAGCTAAAAAGCAAAAAATTGCAAAAGATATTATACAAACAGATGAAAAAATTATGAAAACTATTGATGTTAATGATATTAAAGAGCTTTTTGCATAGGAAGGTACAGTATTATTAACAAAAAAATACGTAAATTTGTAATAAAACCGGCATCATGAAAAAATTACCTATTGCCAAAACTATACAATAGACACAACATGATGAAATAAGTTTTAACTATATGGTTAAAATCGTATGAAATAATATCTTTGCACATTAAAATATTTATAAATTGTCAGACACAGTAATTAAATTAGAAAATATAGGCAAACAATACCGTTTGGGAACGGTTGGCAGCCAAACTTTACGTGGAGATTTGCAACGTTGGTGGTATCGTGTGCGCGGAAAAGAAGACCCGGCTTTAAAAATTGGTGCGACTAATAAATTGGATAGTGTAGAAGGGGAATATGTTTGGGCTTTGCGCGATATAAATTTGGAAGTAAAACAAGGCGAAGTACTGGGCATTATCGGTAAAAACGGTGCCGGAAAAAGCACTTTGTTGAAATTACTTTCGCGTGTAACGGGACCCACCACAGGGCAAATAAAGGTAAAAGGACGCATAGCCAGCTTACTGGAAGTGGGTACCGGTTTTCATCCTGAATTAACCGGCAGGGAAAATATTTTTTTAAACGGTGCCATTTTGGGCATGACCAAAGCCGAAATACGCAGCAAGTTTGATGAAATTGTTGATTTTGCCGGAGTAGCTAAATATATTGATACACCGGTAAAGCGTTATTCATCGGGTATGTACGTGCGTTTGGCATTTGCTGTAGCCGCACATCTTGAACCGGATATTTTGGTAGTAGATGAGGTACTTGCCGTAGGCGATGCCGAATTTCAGAAAAAAGCTATTGGCAAAATGCAAGATGTAAGCAGAGGCGGTGGCAGAACGGTGCTTTTTGTGAGTCATAACCTAAATTCAGTTAGTTTATTATGTAGTAAAGCAATTCTTTTGGAAAATGGAAGAATAATTTATAGAGATAAAGCAGATAGTGTAATAGATAGATATATTGCGAATAAGAATATTTTAAATGGACAAGAAATTGATTTTAGTAATGTAAAAAGAAAGAAACCTGAAATCTTTTTCAGTAAATTAAGGTTTATTAATTATCCAATTAAATTTGGTAAGAACATTGAGTTTGAGATTAAAATAAAAAGTATTAATAATAAGAAATTTCATGATTTAGATATTGGCATTGGCATACAAGATAGCAAGCAAAAAAGGGTTATTCATGTTAGCAATAAATTCATCAATAAAGAAATTACGCACAAATCAAATGATCAGACTTATTTAATAAAAATTAAAAATAATCTTGCTCCGGGTTTATATAGTTTAACATTATTCTTAAAAACCGGTGATACTATTCAAGACTGGATGCAAGATGTTCTACAATTTGAAATATCTGACGGAAATCCTTATAATTTCATGAATACAAAATTAATTACAGGTATTGTTTTTCCTGAATTTGAGATTGAGCAAATATGAAACAAATAATAAAGAATATTGTAAAAAAAGTAATTATACTAATTGCTAAAACATTTAGAATAGAAGTTTTTTTTGAAAAAACTAAACTGCCAGCTTATATTGATATTATAGAAAATAAATACGGTCATAAGATTTCAAGGGAAAAAGGTATACCATTAAACAGCGAATATAAACCGTTACCATGGTTCACATATCCCGCAATTGAATATTTAAATCAGTTAGATTTGAGCGGATGTACTGTTTTTGAATGGGGAAGTGGTAATTCGTCTTTGTTTTTTGCTCAAAATTCAAAATTTGTTTACAGTATTGAAAATAATAAAGAATGGTTCGAAAAGATTTTAAAATATAAATTATTTAATAACACAATTGAACTACATGAAGACTTAGACGATTATGTTAATGCAATATCAAAAATTAATATTAAATTTGATATTATAGTAATTGATGGACGTGAAAGACGAAGATGTGCGGAAATTAGTCATTTTTACCTAAAAAAAAATGGTCTAATAATTTTAGATAATTCAGATAGAAGTCCTGATATTGCTGAAAAATTTAGAAAGTTAGGTTTGTTGCAAGTTGATATGCATGGTTTGGGACCTATAAACAACTATACATGGACAACGACATTCTTTTTCAAAGGTACTTTTGCTGTTAAACCCAAAAATGTACAACCGGTAATACCTATTGGTGGTGGATATTGAAATATTATGAAAGATAAAATAAAACGATTACTAAAAGCAATAACACCGATAATAATTAAAAGAATATTTGAGCAGGATATCAAGCAAAGATATCAAGCAAAGTATGAGTATTCTTCTCTTTCATACGCACAAGAGGGTGAAGACTTGATATTACAAAGAATTTTTGAAAATAAAGAAAAAGGTTTTTTTATCGATGTTGGAGCACATCACCCCAAACGATTTTCTAATACATATTTGTTTTACAAAAAAGGTTGGACAGGGATAAATATTGACCCAATTCCCGGAGTTATGACAAAATTTAATGAAATAAGACCGAACGATATAAACCTTGAAATAGGAATATGTGATAAAGAAGAAGTTTTAACATACTATATTTTTAATGAGCCTGCATTAAACACTTTTTCAGAAGTAGAAGCCCTAAAAAAACAAGGTCTGCCTAATTATAAAATCATACAACAGAAAAAAATTAAAGTATTAAGGTTAGAAACTATCTTAGATAAATATTTAGCCCAAAATCAAGAAATAGATTTTCTTAGTATTGATGTAGAAGGTTTAGATATGCAAGTTTTAAAATCAAATAATTGGGATAAATACAGACCTACAATTGTATTAGTTGAATCTCTTGATAAAAATAAAGTTATTCCGACATACATGAAAGAGTTTATGGATACTGTAAATTATACTTTTTTTGCCAAAACATTTAACACTATATTTTTTATTAAAAAAGAAAACACATAAAATTACTCACAAAAGTATTATTTGTTTGTAAGTGTCATTAAAACCTAAATTAAGCGATTATGTACAAAAAGAAGTACCAAGATATTGAGACTAAAAAGTTTAGAAAAAAAGTAAGAATACCAGCTGGTATTTGAGTCTTTTTTTGTAAATCTTTTTAGCCCAATAGATTGGTACTTATTGAAGTGGATAATCGCTCAATTTAGGTAAAAGTAAAGAACTAAGAATGAATAACAACATCAAGGATATAATCTCGAAAGGCGAAAATGAGCATGTAGAATTTAAAGAAAATTTTAATAATGACTCTATTGTTTCCCTATGTGCTTTTGCAAATACAAAAGGAGGAAGGGTGTATGTTGGAATTTCGGATAACGGAAAAATAAAAGGTGTTAACATTCATCAAGAAACATTACCTGTTTTAATAAATGAAGTGAAAAATAAAACTTACCCTAACATTATTCCTGATGCAGATATTATTAAAGTGGAAGACAAAACAATACTTGTTTTGTCAATAAAAGAATTTCCAATAAAACCTGTTGCAATAAAAGGGAAATACTATAAGAGGGTTAAAAACTCAAATCATCAACTTAATTTACAAGAAATTGCAGATATGCATCTTAAAACTTTCAATACAAGTTGGGATTGCTATTCTACAAATAATTATACACTTGATGATA
>JALSLF010000529.1 GCA_026988445.1 Bacteroidales bacterium | reverse complement strand
TCCATAAGCTAAAGTAGTATGCCAAGCAAATTCATTAGCAATCGGATATTCCGGTCCGCGACATGCTTTTTCAAATTCGAGTTCGGTCATAGGGCGAAGTCCTGCCCAGTCGGCATATGCTGCACCATCAGCCCAACCGACATTGCAAATTACAATATTGCCTCCGTCATCGGGGTCTCCGGGAACACCGTTCTGATTTAAATCAGGGAAAAAAATTACAGGTCCTTGCGGATTATTTGCATCAATAATATAGCGCACACTATTCCTGCTCGAAGGTGTATTTACATGATTCATCGGATAAGGATGAAAAACTTCAGTGCCGGAAATATCAAAATAGGTTCTTGTGTTTTGTTGGTCTCTGCTTATTGTATTTAAAAAATCTGCGTACTGCTGATTGGTTAGTTCGTATTTCATACAATAAAAAGCTTTGTAACCTGTTGGGAAGTCCGGATTGTCAATGGCTGCTACTCCATTAGTATCAATGCCCTCATCACCATCAACTAAAATACCGGTATTTGTTATTTGGTCATCATCAAATTGGGCATTGTCGGTTCGTAATAAAACAGGAGATGTACTTATTAATGCCGGTGTACTGCTATTTGCCGATGCATCCCAAAAGTGTCCCACAGAAGTACCGTCACCCACATAAAAATCTCCTTGCGGAACATAAACCATTTCAATACCAAAAACTTTTACTTCAAGCTCTTGTGCGTCATCAGGCAAACCATCTTGTCCGTAAAACCATTTTAACTCTATACCTTGCCAATTGTTATTACCACTTCCAACAGTATCTCTGTAAATAAAAACACCTTTCTGGTCTGAAGTAGTTTCAATGTAAGCACCGGATACCGAGCGGTGATCAGAAATTATTGCGCTCAGTGTAGCATGTTGCCAATTACCATTGCCTGCTCTGAATTTAATAAATACCCAAGCTGCATCCCAATTTTGTGCATCCGTATTTATCCTCCAAGAATGCTCCCAACTAAGATCAAAACGCACATATACATATTTATCTACGGCATTTTTATCTTTAAGACTAATATTTGTAATTTGTATATTGTTGGCAAACAGGCTGTTGTGAAAAATGATAAAGCTTAAAAAAAACAACAGTTTAAATGTGTTTAACATACAGTTTTAGGATTATTTGGTTAATTTTAAAACTTAAAGTTAGCTTAAAATGCTTTTTTTACCTACTTTTTTACCTGCTTCTTTCCTATTTTTTGATGAGCTGCTGTTTTTGTTCCATAAATGTTTGTAGTATGGGTGTGTACAAGAAATAGTATTTTTTCTAAACTAAAGCATCCCATAAAACTTCAACCGGATGTATAGCATTTCGTTGGGTGCCGTCTTTAATTTGGTGCCTGCAACTTGTTCCGGGTGCGGCAATTAAAGTTTCTTTATTTGCAGAGCGTACTGCAGGGAATAAAACCATTTCGCCTACTTTCATCGAAAGCTCATAATGTTCTTTTTCATAGCCGAAAGCTCCTGCCATACCGCAACAACCTGATGGAATTTCTTCAACTTCATAATTAATAGGATAGGAGAGGATATACTTTGTAGGTTCTGTTGATGATAGTGATTTTTGATAGCAATGTCCGTGTAATAGTATTTTTTTTGCTTCTTTTGTAAAAATATCTTTTGATATATTTCCTGCTTTCATTTCATTTGCCAAAAACTCATCAATCATAAAGCTGTTTTTTGCAATCTTGTTTGCACTTTCTCGGTATTTATCTCCGGGAGCAAAAAAATCAAGATACTCATCACGAAAAGTAAGTATTGTTGAAGGTTCAATTCCGATTAAAGGAGTTTCATTACAAACATAATCTTTGAGTAAATCAATGTTTTGTTTGGCAATTTTTTTGGCTTTTCGGGTCAGTCCTTTTGATAAGTAGGTGCGTCCACTGTCTTTATGTTTGGGTATAATTACTTTATAACCAAGTTTTTCTAATAATAATATGCTTTTAATGCCTATATCTGCATCGTTATAATTAGTAAATTCATCGGCAAACAGATATACTGTTTTAATAGGATGATCAATTTTAAATGATTTTTTTTGATAAAATTTCCGTAAAGTTGTTTTCGAGAGTAAAGGCATTTGTCTTTCGCTTGCAAAACCAATGCTCTTCATCATTATTCTTGAGAAAAATTTATTTCCCATGAAAAAATTACTTACAGGGGTAATTAAACTCATTAAATAATTAAGTTTAGAAATATTTGCAATGAGTTTACTACGTAAAGGTACTCCTTTTTTATCGTAATAATGTTGTAAAAATTCCGCTTTTAATTTGGTCATATCCACACTCGATGGGCACTCTGATTTACATGCTTTGCATGACAGGCATAAGTCTAATATTTGGTATAAATCCGAATTTTCAAAAGGATTGCTGTCGTGGTTTAAAACATCACGCAACATATTGGCACGTGCACGTGTAGTATTTTGCTCGTTTCGTGTAGCTTGATAAGAGGGGCACATAGTACCCCCTATTATATGACTTTTGCGGCAATCGCCCGAACCATTGCAATTTTCAGCAGCACGCACATAGCCCAAAGTGCTTGAATAATCAAAAATGGTTTCAAACTCCGGTGTTTTTTGTCCTGCTTGATAACGCAAATGCGTATTCATTCTCGGAGTATCTACAATTTTATTCGGATTAAAAATATGTTTCGGGTCCCAAGCATTTTTTAAATCTTTTAATAAATTGTAATTATGTTCTCCAAGCATTAAAGGAATAAATTCACCGCGCAAACGCCCGTCTCCATGCTCACCACTTAAAGAACCTTTATATTTCTTTACCAGTTTGGCTGTTTTCAGTGCTACAGTATGATATAATTCAATATCTTCTTGTTTTTTTAAATTCAGAACGGGTCGTAAATGCAATTCACCGCTTCCGGCATGTGCATAATAAACACATTCTAAATTATGTTCTTTTAAGATTTTGTTAAATTCTTCGATATAATCCGGTAAATCGGTAATTTTTACGGCTGTATCTTCTATGAAACCAATTGGTTTAGCATCGCCGGGTATGTTTGACAAGACGCCAAGCCCTGCTTTGCGTAAATCCCAAATTCGATTAATATCACTACCGTAAATTAGCGGGAAATGATAGCCGAGATTTTCTTTTTTGAATGCTTGCTGTAAATCGCTTGTTATTTTGTCAATCTCTTCGCGTGTTTCACGTGCAAATTCTATTACCAGCAAAGCAGCAGGGTCTCCTTCAATAAAAAAACGATTTTTCTTTTGCGAAGCATTGTTTTTTGTAATGTCTAAAATGGTTTTGTCAATAAGTTCAACTGCTCCGGGTTTAAATTTTGCTGCAATTATGTTTGCCAGTAAAGACTCGTGTATTGATTTAAAATGAGCTGCCATTACCACCTTATGTTTAGGTGGAACAGATACCAAATTTAGTTTTATTTCAGTTACAAATGCCAAGGTTCCTTCTGAGCCTGCAATTAGTTTTGAAAAATTAAAAGCTTGTTTGCTGTCCGAAAATATTTCGGTATTTAGCAAAATGTCTAATGCATATCCCGTGTTTCTTCTTGGAATATCAGGGTCAGGATATTCTTTGCGTATTTCTTTAACATTTTCCGGATTAAATAATAGCTCACGAATATTTTGATAGATTTTTCCTTCAAGATTATTTTGAAGGCATTTTTTTTCAAATTCTTCTTTGCCTAATTCTTTAAATAAAACTTCCGTGCCATCGCTTAAAAATGCTTTTACTTCCAAAACATGGTCGCGTGTGCTGCCGTATATCGGTAAATGCGAGCCACACGAATTATTTCCCAACATTCCTCCCAACATGCATCGATTGGATGTTGATGTTTCCGGTCCGAAAAACAATCCGTAGTCAGCGAGATATTTGTTCAATTCGTCAAGTACTACACCTGCTTGTATGCGTACCCATTTTTCTTGTTTATTGATTTCTAAAATCTTACCAAAATGCTTTGATATATCTACGATTATCCCTTTGCCTACTACTTGCCCCGCAAGTGATGTACCTGCTGCACGCGGTATAAGGGGGATATTGTTTTTATTTGCAAAATTTATTAATGTTAAAATATCTTTTTCGTTTTTTGGAACAGCCACGGCAATAGGTTGTTCTTGGTAAGGCGATGCATCGTTAGCATAAATGGTTTTGTGTGTTTTGTCGGTATAAAATTCGCCGGAAAGTTGTAATTTAAGCTCTTCAAACATATTATTACGGGTTTTGTTTTTATGCAAAGATATAATACATCTTATAAATTTCGTATAAAATTGTGCCTAAAAGTTTGAAAAAAATGGTCTTATTTAAGATGAGAGTTTGTAGTAAGTAAAAAATCTTCTTTAATATAATAATATCATACTTGCTTTATTGGTATTAATTTTATAGTAACTTGAACGTATGAAATACGAAAGGTTTATTCTTGATTAATGAATAATTTTGTTTGTTTTATTTCCTTTTTATCTAATATTGAATAGTTTGAAATAAATAATTCTTTACCTTTTTGATTTCCGTTGTCTCCAACATTTCTCATACCATAAGTTAAGTTCCATTCTTTAATATTACCAAAAGAAAATAAATCTCTTATGTATTCGCTGTCATCATAGGTTATCAGCCATTTATGTTTTGTGTTTTTTAGAACTTCTGCAAATCGTTCGTGGTTAAATATTTTATGAAGATTTCCATTTTTTCCGTATAAAGCAGATTTTGTAGCAGAATAATAAGGTGGATCGAGAAATATAAATACCTTCTCTCCTTCTGCTTCTAATACTCTTTGATAGTCTAAATTTGTGATTTTTGTTTTACTCAAAATCCACGATAATTGTTTTACTCTTTTAATACTTGATTGCGTAAAACGCTTATTAAATGCAGCATTTGAGAAACCACCGCTTTCGGTTGTTCCTGAAAAAGTAATACGGTTAAATACAAAAAATGCAGCTGCTTTGTTCAAATTATCAAAGCTATCAATATTTTCTATCAAATATTTGTGTAAATCTTTGCCTATTTCAGAATTATCTTTCCAATATTGGATTTGATGAATTAATTTTTCTGGATTTTGTTGCAATTGTTTCCAAAAATGATACAAATTTTCATAAATATCATTTATCCAAAATCTTCTATTCGGATATTTTTGTTTTAAATATACAAATACAGAACCTCCGCCAACAAATGGTTCTCTATATTCTTTAAATTCTGGTATCAATGGAGTAATAAACTTAATTGCTCTACTTTTTCCACCGGGATATCTTAATGGACTTTTTATCATTGTTATACTGCTTTTTCAATTATTACTTCAAAACTATTTTCGTTGGCTTCTCCAAACAATTTGTTGAGTATTTCTTTTTGTCTTTTGTTCAAAACCGTATTGGTTTCAATTTCAGATTTAGAAATATCACTTGTTAATTTTGACGAAGTTAATTTTAAAACAGGAATTGCTGAATATTCATTACCATTTACAGATACATTTTTAAGATTTGTATAGAGTATCATTTTAAGTAATCCGTCTTTTATATCGCCAATACTTGGCAAAATTGAATTTCTTGAATGTTTGGCTTCAATTAAATAGATTTTGTCTTTTTCAATTCTTATTTCATCGGTAGTAAAATAATATTTTCCGCCAAGATAATTTTCAATAGTTATAGTTGCCTTGGTTAATGTTGATAAAGCTTCTTTTGGTTGAATAGTCTGCATTTCTCGATTTTGTGCCTCTTGTGCTTTTAATCGTGAAGTTTGCATAAAATCTTTTACGCCGTTGATAAATTGATTGGCAAATTTGTCAATACCTTGTTCGTTGTGAAATTCTACAGCTAATTGCTTTCCGATTGTATTGTAGGATGTTTTTGCTTTTTGAATTAAATCAGGAAATGATTCTTTGATTTCTTTTAAATTCCAATGTAATGCGGAACTATGATAGTTTTTAATTTCGGAAATCTTTTGTTTTACTAATTCATTATCAAACTGTTGATTAGTTACTTTGTTACGTCGTGTTTTATGCTTTTCAGCTCTTTTGTAATACGCAAAAACCACAAAAACATCAAGTAAACTCATTAATGAAATCGTGTCCCATTGGATAAAATCTCTGTCGCCTCTTTTCCCTTCATCTTTGATAATGGGAATAACCGTTATTCGTTTTGCAGTTCCAAGCGTATTATAAACTCTTTCGTAAGGATAAGAACGAGTTCTTTTGGGCGAAACCCATTTTGATAATCCAAATGAAAAACCATCATAATTTATCAAACAATTTGCAGGCAATTCATTGATATTAAAGTTTTTAAAATCAAAAACCGTCAAATCATTAGTTAGCTTCGGATTGTATTCAATTCCCGTTATTAGTGCTGTTATATTCATATTTCTTAATTTCCTTTTTTCAAAAAACTATTTTATAAAATCAATTAGCCACATTTTTTCTTTTTTCAATATAATCCAATGTTACAAATCTGTATTTCCCCTTGTTCCTTTCTACAATTTCTAAATTATTGGAATTAACTTTTTGTCTAATAATTTTTTCCAAATCTCTAATTATTTCAATGCCTATTGAATTTCGGTTTAATTGATTTGCCACTTTCATTGTCGTTCCGCTACCGAGGAATGGGTCAAGCACTGTTTCGCCAATATACGAAAAAAGTTTTATTAGTCTGTATGGCAATTCATCGGGGAATGCTGCAACTCCTTTTTCAAGTTTTGAACCGGGTAGAACATTAGTTATTTCCCAAATGGTTTTATGCCAATTGTTTTGTTGAAATTCTTTTTTATCAATTTTTGATTTTTCCCTTACTTCCTTTGAGATTGAACGATAATTAAACCTTCCTTTTTGAAAAATGATAATGCTTTCTAATAGATTATCGGGATAAAAATACATAGGATATGGATTTTGTAATAAAACTCCACTTCGTTTACTTATTCGTAAATATCCGTCTGGTTTTTTCCAAACTATTTTATCTCGATACCTAAAGCCAACCTTTTGAAAAATCTTTATAGCGTCAGCAGTAATTGGATATTTTTCACCATTCACAAGCATATCATCAATATTCAAAGCAAATATTCTGCCTTGTTGCAATACACGGTAGGCTTCTTTTGCCATATTTTTTAAGACACCGAGATATTGTTCATAATTGTTGAAAAGTCCTTTGTAGTCAAACGGTGCATTGAAATAAGGTGGAGATGTAATAATTAAATGAATACTTTCATTACGGATTTCTATCATCCTCATTGAATTACCAAATATTACTTTATGTTTTGTTTCCATTTAATTTTTTTCTCCAAAATTTCAGTATATAATTATGTTAATTTGATTTCTCTATATATTGAAATATTAGTCTTTAATTAACTTAACAAGTTCAATTCTCGGGCTTTCTACTTTAAGAATATGAAACTTAAATGGTTTTATTTCGATTAAATCGTTTTCATTGGGTATTTCTTCGTGAAAATGCAGAATAAAACCGGCTATGGTTTCATAATCTTCCGACTCGGGAATATTGAGATTATATTTCTCGTTCAGGTAATCAATCTCCAATCTGCCGGCAAAAATATATTCATTTTCATTGATTTTTGTTTCTTGCAGTTCACTTGTATCATGCTCATCCTCAATTTCTCCAAAAATTTCTTCAATTATATCTTCGGTAGTAACAATTCCTGCGGTACCTCCAAATTCATCAACAATCAGTGCTATATTTTTTTGTTGTTTCATGAATTTATTTAATAATTTTTGAGCAGGCATGGTTTCAGGTACTATAATTAAAGATTTTAACATGGAGCGAATATCCTTTGGGTTATGAAATAAATCGGACGATTGTACATAACCAATGATATTGTCAATTGTTTCTTCGTAAATTAATATTTTAGAGAGTCCGGTTTCTATAAACTTTTGTTTGAGCCTACTGATAGGGCTGTTTATCTCTAATGCAATTAATTCTGTACGCGGCACAACACATTCACGTAATTTAATTTTTGAGAAATCCAATGCGTTTTGGAAGAGTTTAATATCATGTTCAATTTCTTCTTTTGTTACGTTTTCCGGTTGGCTGGCATCAATTATATGGTCTAAATCAACTTTACCGAATACATTTTTTTCGGGTTCTTCTTTAATATCAACGCCTAAAATAGATTTTAGTAAAAAAGATGAAATCCACATGGTAAATTTAGAAATAGGAAAAAGAATATAATAAACGATAAGAACCGGAAATGACAATAAATTGAGGATTCTATTCGGGTTGATACGGAATAA
>JALSLF010000528.1 GCA_026988445.1 Bacteroidales bacterium | reverse complement strand
AATCAAATATCAACCCTTCAACTTTCATAAATATTTAAAAATTTTAACAGATAACAACTTCTTCTAATCGAATGATAAAAATAAATTACGTTTTTCATTTCAATCCTTATCGTTTACAAAAACTACCAATAAAGCTGCAATAATCATGGAAATACCACCAAGTAACAAAGCATAAATTGCCTCACCTTCAAACAACTGTTTTACAAAAAAACCGAGTAAACTGGCTGCCAAGATTTGAGGAATTACAATAAAAAAGTTAAAAATTCCCATATAAGTACCCATTTTATCCTGTGGCAAAGCGCCTGTTAAAATGGCATAAGGCATTGCCAAAATACTAGCCCATGCTAAACCAATTCCAACAAAAGGAACAAGTAACATATCCGGATTTGAAATAAAATAAATAGAGACAAAACTGATACCTCCAACAAGCAAAGAAAATGAATGCGCAATTTTACGGTTGGTAATTTTTGCCAAAAACATCAGAAAGAAAGCAAGAATTGCAGCTGCTCCATTATATACAGAGAAACCTACTCCTACCCAATTTGCTCCATCATTATACTCTTTTTCAATGTGTATTAAGCGTTGGGTAATCTCATCACTTATATACTGTTTTTCTTTAAGGAAAAAGTTTGCCACTTTCATACTTAAAGCCACATGTGTTCCTTTTGCAAGTTTATCTTTATATAGATTGAGTTCAGTTTGAATATCCTTAATTTTATCTTCTTTAACATTTGAAGAAAAATCGGGCAAAGCAGCTTCCAATGCATTAATAAATTGTGCATCAACTTTCATGTCATAAATATGCGATGTAATGCCGGCAGTAGAATATATCCACATGGCAAACAAAGCAAACCAAGAAAAAAACTGAACAAAAGCAAGTTGAACCATAGTTTTTGGCATCATATTAAAAGCCGTAATTACTTCCAAGAAACCTGTTTCTTTTTTTTGCTTATAAAAATAGCTTGCAATAAATTCAATTATTCCGAAAATGATTAATCCAAATGAAAATATATACAACTCTTTTTCATAATTCAAAAAATAGAACAAGAAACTGAAAACCAAACCGGTTAATAAACTAATACTCCCAATTTTATTGTATAATTCATTATTTTTTGAAATTACCGGTTTTTTACTTTGTTCTTGTGCTTGTGCTTCTTCAAAAGCTTTCATTTCTTCGGGTGAGTATTCTTTTGAACGGATAACCGTCCATACTACAGCCGAAAGAAAAACAAAAGCCCCAAGATAAAACGACCATTTAACAGAATCAGGAATACCTGATTCTCCGGCAATATTTTCCATGCCAAACCAATTGGTCAACATATAAGGTAAAGCTGAGGCTATTACAGCTCCTGTACCTATAAAAAAACTTTGCATGGCAAAACCCGTAGTCCTTTGTCGTGCCGGCAACATATCACCTACAAAAGCTCTAAAAGGCTCCATAGAGATATTAATAGAGGCATCCATAATCCAAAGCATTCCTGCAGCAACCCATAAAGTAGGAGAGTTTGGCATAATTAACAAGGCAAGTGAAGCCAAAATAGCTCCTACTAAAAAATAAGGTCGGCGGCGACCAAGTTTACCCCAGGTTTTATCACTCATGTGCCCAATAATTGGTTGAACAATTAAACCTGTAACCGGAGCTGCTATCCATAAAATAGGAATATCTTCAATATTAGCACCCAGTGTTTCAAATATGCGACTAACATTAGCATTTTGTAATGCAAAACCGAACTGAATTCCGAAAAAACCGAAACTCATATTCCATATTTGCCAAAAACTTAAATTTGGTTTTGTTTTCATTAATAAAGATTAAACTGATTTATTTATAAAGAAAGCGGAATTCTAATATATTTTATTCGATACACATCAAAACAATATTGTCCCAAAAATACAATGTTTAAAGTATATTAGATGTAAAAACCAACAAAACAGATTAGAACATAAATACCCTAAAGATATTGCGGAAAACTATACCTTTAAAATAAAAACCTGAGAGATGACCAAATAACAACTTTTTTTTGATAATTCCAAATTCAGAAAGTGAAATAGATACAGTAATGAGTACAAAAACTACTCATTAATAGACCAAACATTATATTTCAAACGTTTGCAGTAAATTGAGAGTTTTTTAAAGAAAAAAAGAAAAAAAATTTTTAGATAAATCCAAGATTTAATGCAAACGTTTACGGCAAGGATGTAAATTGTAAAGTATTGTTATAATCACATGCAAATTCGAACAAATAAATGATTAAATTTGTTTTGTAGAATTTCGAACAATTAAATCTGTTTTAATAACTCTGGTTTCCGGTTCATGATCTTCTTCATCCTTTTCCAGCCTGTTGAGCAAAAGCCTAACAGCTATTTGTCCCATTTCATATCCGTGTTGTTCAATAGTAGTTAAAGGAGGGTCGGACATCGTTGAAATTCTTCCGTTTGTAAAACCCACAATTGAAATATCTTCCGGCACTCGTAAACCAAGATGTTTTGTTGCTTGTAAAGCACCAATAGCCGTAATATCATTTACGGCAAAAATTCCATCCGGCATATTGCCTGATTTTACTAATTTTTCTGTCAAGTACCATGCTTCATCATAGTCATCACATTTAAAAATTAAAGAATCATCAATAGGTATATTATTTTTAAAAAGTGCATGCAGATATCCGTTATGCCGGTTTTTACCTATTAATAAATGTAATGATGTTCCAAAATGAGCAATTCGTTTACACCCTGTTTTAATTAAATAATCAACCGCTTTATAGGCACCGTCAAAATCATCAACAACCACCTTATCCATTTTCATCTCTTTACTTACACGGTCAAAAAATACAACAGGAATTCCATTATCTTCTAATGTTTGAAAATGCGCAAAATCCTTTGTTTTTTTTGAAACAGAAACCAACACCCCTGCCACACGGCTGGAAAGCATCACTTGGGTTTCTTTTACTTCACGTTCAAAATTCTCATTCGATTGGGCAATCATTACACTATAGCCGTTAGCATATGCCAGATCATCAATCCCGCTAATCACCGAAGAAAAAAAATGGTGAATAAGCTCAGGAATAATAACACCTATAATTTTACTTCGGCTTTGCCTTAAACTTAAAGCCAGAACATTCGGTTTATAATTCAATTTTTCAGCTAATTCATTCACCGCTTTTTTAGTATCCACACTAATATCGGGATGATCTTTCAAAGCTCGTGAAACAGTTGATGCTGAAATACCTAGCTCAGCAGCTATATCCTTTATCGTTACTTGTCTTCCCTTCATCTTTTACTTTTTAGCACTTTGACTAAATTAGAAAAAAAATCAGCCTTATACAAACTTGTTTTGTATATTAAAATTAAAAAGAAAGCGATTTAAGGCTTAAAGCCGATAAAAACCTGTGTTAAACACTGATAATCAATGAAAAAAGTTTAGTATAAATAAACAGAAGAATATAATTAACAAAAAATTAACTTTGTGACCTAAATTAAGCGATTATGTACAAAAAAAAGTGCCAATATATTGAGATTAAAAAGTTTAGAAAAAAGTAAGAATACCTCTATGTATTAGCGTCTTTTTTTGAAAATCTTTTTAACTCAATAGCTTGGTACTTATTGAAGTAGGTAATCGCTCAATTTAGGTTAAAATAAAAAAGAAAGCAATTTAATACTTAAAACCTATAAATACCTGTGTTAAACACTGATAATCAATGAAAAAAGTTTAGTGTAAATAAACAGAAGAATATAATTAACAAAAAATTAACTTTGACCTAAATCAAGGAATTTCGCAAACGTTTGCGATGACGTTTGCGATGATTTTTTGAACGAAAATATGTTAAAAGTTGTTAAAAGCCCATTTTTACTTCTTAAGTTTGAAATAAATTTTGTAAGCGGACACAAAACATTAAATCACGGAAAATTAATAAAACCTGAGAGATTTTATTAATAAATTAAATTTTTTAACCTAAATTTAAAGTAAAATGAAAGATTATTTTAGTATGCTTAAAAAACTGATGCTGTTTTTTGCATTCATAGCACTTACAAATAATGTATTTGCTCAGCAAGAAATTACAGGTCAGGTTCTTGATGCCGACGGCGACATTCCGATTCCGGGTGTAACAGTATCTGTTAAGGGAACTACTAATGCAACAATTACCGACCTTAACGGAAACTTTAAAATAACGGCGCAACCTGAGGATTTTATTGTGTTTTCATATATAGGTTATGATACACAAGAAATTGCAGTTGGCAATAAAACCGTTATCAATATCAAAATGAAAGAATCCGATATTGGATTAGAAGAAGTTGTAGTAATTGGTTACGGTACTGTTAAAAAAGACGATGCTACAGGTTCTGTAACTGCAGTGAGCGCAAAAGATTTTAATCAAGGAAACATTACAAGCCCCGAAGAATTGTTAATGGGTAAAGCTTCCGGTGTAGTTATTACAGCACCAACAGGACAACCCGGTGCAGGAGCAACCATTCGTATTCGTGGCGGTTCTTCATTAAGAGCCAGCAATGAACCTTTAATCGTAATTGATGGTATTCCTGTTGATAATTCAGGAATTGGTGGTGTTGCCAGTCCTTTATCAGCAATTAATCCGAACGATATTGAAACTTTTACCGTTTTAAAAGATGCATCGGCAACAGCTATTTATGGCTCTCGTGCATCAAACGGGGTAATTATCATTACCACCAAAAGAGGTAAAAAAGGGAAATTGACTGCAGCCTATAATGGCAGTTTCTCGCTAGGTGTACCCGTTAAGTATATGGATGTATATAGCGGTGATGAATTCAGAAACCTTATTTACGACAGAGTAACAAATTACGGTTTAAATCCCGAAGCAGTAAATGTTCTGGGAACTGCAAATACCGATTGGCAAAAAGAAATTTATCAAAATGCTTTTAGCCAAGATCATAATGCTAGTGTTAGCGGTGCAATTAATGATGTAGTGCCTTACCGTATTTCGCTAGGGTACACCGGACAAAACGGTATTTTAAAAAACACCAACATGCAAAGAAGCACTTTTGATGTTTCCGTAAACCCAACGCTTTTAGACGATGCTTTAGAAATGGACATCAATGCAAAAGGTTCGTATATAACCAATGATTTTTCAAACACAGACGCAATTGGTGCAGCTCTTTCTTTTGACCCGACACAGCCCATTAAAAACGGGAATACACGATATGGTGGTTACACTGCTTGGACTGAATTAAGTTCGGGAGACCCATTAAATGGACCACCTAATAATATCGCCACGCACAATCCTGTAGCTCAACTTGAATACAGAGACAATACTTCAACAGCTCAACGTTACTTGCTAAACGGTAAATTTTCTTACAAAATGCCATTTATGCCTGAGCTGAAAGCTACTTTAAATGCCGGTTATGATTATTACACCACTAATGGAGATGATATTACCGATACATTAGCTTCTTGGAGTTACCGCGAGCCTGAACGCCAAATTGTGAGATATACAAATACACGGAAAAACAGCTTGCTAAACTTCTATCTTACTTATACAAAAGATTTCGGCAAAAACCATTTAGATGTAATGGGCGGTTATGAGTACCAACATTATTACTATGAAGGCGAAACTGCCAATCGCCCATGGGCAATGACTAATGGAGAATACTTAAATTCTGACACGGTTGTTTATAAAAATGAAAATTTCTTAGTATCATTTTTGGGTAGAGCAAATTATTCATATGATAATAAATATTTCTTAACGGCAACAGTACGTTATGACGGTTCATCACGTTTTGCAAAAGAAAATCGCTGGGGACTTTTCCCATCATTTGCTGCTGCATGGAAAATAAACGAAGAAGCTTTTATGGCAAATGCCGATTTCATAAGCAATTTAAAACTTAGAGCAGGTTGGGGTGTTACCGGTCAGCAAGATATTTTTGATAATCCGTACCCTTATATACCTACTTATACTATAAGTCAACAAGGAGCCTATTATCAGTTTGGAAATCAATTCTACCCTACTTTACGTCCTGATGCCTATGATGCCAACATTAAATGGGAAGAAACAACAACCCTTAACTTTGGTTTAGACTTTGGTATCTTAAACGACCGAATTTCCGGTTCATTTAATTATTACAACCGCGAAACAACTGATTTGATTAATGAAATACCCATTGCTGCCGGAACTAACTTTTCTAATTTCTTAACAACAAATGTTGGATCATTAACCAATAAAGGTTATGAAATAGAAATTAATGCACGTGCAATTTCTAAAACAGACATGAGTTTGGAAATTTCCGTGAATTATTCACATAACGAAAATAAAATAACCAAATTAACCTTAGTTGATGATCCTGATTATACAGGATATGAAACAGGTGGTATTGCCGGAGGAGTTGGTAATAACGTTCAAATTAACTCTGTTGGTTATGCAGCAAATACTTTCTTCCTTTTCCGTCAAGTGTATGATGCCAACGGAATGCCCATTGAAGGTTTATATGTAGATAAAACCGGTAATGGAGGAAATGTATCGGGAGATAATGCAAACAAATATTATGTACATAATCCTGCACCGGATCATATAATCGGATTATCTTCAAGATTTACTTATAAACAATTTGACTTTTCATTCTCAGGAAGAGTTAGTTTAGGCAATTATGTGTATAACAATAATGCGTCAAACATGGCTCTTTATCAGAATGTTTATAACCAATCAGGTTATACGGCAAATATTTTAAAAGATGTTGAGAAAACTAACTTTATGACTGCTCAATATTGGTCTGATTTTTATTTAGAAAACGCTTCTTTTTTCCGTATGGATAATATTAGCGCAGGTTATAACTTTAATAGTTTGTTTACCGATAAAATTACCGGAAGATTAGGATTTACTGTTCAAAACGCCTTTGTAATTACCAATTATTCAGGTATTGACCCAGAGGTTGACGGAGGTATTGATAACAATATTTTCCCAAGACCTCGTACATTTATGTTAAGTCTAAATCTTAATTTCTAAATCAAATCTTAAAAACATTTTAAAAATGAAAAAATATAATATAATTTTCTTAATGTTCTTCATCTCGACGCTATTTTTGTCTTCATGCGTCCAAGATTTAGATGTAGAACCAATCGATCCAAATGTATCGACAGCAAATAATGTATTAAATACACCCGAGGACTATAAAATGGCATTAGCTAAAATTTATGCTACATATGCTGTTAGCGGTCAAACCGGTGGTGGCGGTGGTAACCCTGATATTGCCGGAATTGATGAAAACTTTGGAAACTATCTTCGTCAGCTTTGGGGCTTACAAGAACTTTCTACCGATGAAGCAATTATTGCTTGGGACGATGCCACTATTAAAAACTTTCATTGGCATACATGGGCTCCTAATGATGTATTTATTTCTGCTCTATATTCACGTATATTTTATACCATAGCGGTTGCTAATGAATTTATTCGCAATACTGAAGGAAAAACAGGTGATTATGCAGTGATGCAGGCGGAAGCACGCTTTTTAAGAGCATTATCCTATTATCATGCTATTGATATGTTTGGGAATGTTCCTTTTGTAACCGAAGATGATACTCCGGGTGCTTTTTTGCCGGAACAAATCAATCGTAAAGACCTGTTTAATTATATAGAGTCTGAATTAAAGGATATTGAAACAAAACTTGGTGACCCAAGATTTGAATACGGTCGTGCCGACAAGGCTGCTGCCTGGATGCTTTTAGCAAAACTTTATTTAAACTCAGAAGTTTACACAGGAACTCCCCGTTATGATGATGTGATTACCTATGTTAATAAAGTTATTGCTGCCGGATATTCTTTAGACCCTGTTTATGAAAATGTTTTTCGTGCCGATAACGACCAAAGCCCGGAAATGATTTTCCCAATTTGTTTTGATGGACAAAATACGCAACAATACGGAGGAATGACCTTTATATTACATGCCTCTAACGGTGGAGGAATGCCATTAAACGGAATTGAAACTGGTTGGGGCGGTATCCGCACAATTAATACCTTTGCCGAAGGTGTTTTCGGTTATCTTGAAAGTGATTTTGATGCAGACCCTCAATATCAAAACGCCGATAAAAGAGGAATGTTCTTCTTTGATAAATCAAAAGGTTGGGAGTGGAATATTTCTAATGTAGGTACTTTCACACAAGGCATTGGTGTTACTAAATTTAAAAACGTTTCAAGCGACAGTATAGACGCACCAGCTCCTAATGCACACCCGACATTTGTAAGTACTGACTTCCCGATGTTCCGTTTAGCGGATGCATATTTAATGTATGCCGAAGCT